>DUSF01000049.1 GCA_012842745.1 Bacillus sp. (in: firmicutes)
AAGAGATGAAAAAAATTTTAAAACAAACAAAAAAGGGGAAATAGTACGCTTTTTTATCCATTAAAAAACCGCCAAAAATATTGATTTACCAATGGTTTTGGCGGTTTTGAGTGTCAAAGATGAGATTATACTATAACGTCATTTATAATTCAATTTACGCTTTTTTAATGCTTCATATTGGTCTTGTGCTGACATGTATTGTTGCTCTGTTTCTACATTCGATAATTGCTTCTTGTATTGATCCACAATCTGTTGTCTTACATTCCCATCGCTGATATGCGGGAATGTAGACACTTGAATATTTTCTAAGATTTCCTTTGCTTTTTCTTGATTTTTAAATTCAAGTAAACTAGGAAAATCAATCCAGTAATATTCTTCCTCAATTTGCTTTACCGTTTTGTCTAAGATAACGGCGCATTGCTGGATAAATTCATCTGTTGAGATTGTTCGCCGTTCTCCATCCTGCTCACTATTCCCATTACGAACTGTTCCACCATCGGATGAAGAAGGCTTTTGGCGTTTCCCAACGCTTTCTCCATGTCGTTACGTTCCCATGTTTGTTTAATGTAGTTCGTCACTTGCTCTAATGTTGCATGTTCGTCTAAATATTCAATATCAATTTCGCTCAATAAAGCTGTTAATTCGTACATATCATCAATAAACATATCACTAGAAGCAACGATAACAGCTGCCCTATTTTCTGTCGGAGTTAAAAATAATTGAACGAGGAAATCTCCAATGGAGCCGATGTGTGAAGTTAATTTTTTGATGTTTTTTCTAGTTAATTTAGGTACTTCAACCTTTTTATTACCTAGCTGAACACAGTCATTTTTAAATTTGAACATATAAAATCCTCCTTAGAAATATGTAAAAGCCCCTCTGTAAAGAAGGGCCTTTTATTATGCCGTTGCCGATATATCTCCCCATGTATATAAAAGACCTCGAGGGTTTGATGTTAATGATGGATAACAAGAAACACGTACTGGCATTTTTAAGTTGTCATCAGTTTTAAAGCCGAAGTCCGCATCAAATTCAATTGAACATTCTTCAAGATAAATGAACATATTTGTATCTGTAATTCCTTGCGGCTTTATCACTGCTCTTTTTCGCGGCAGCTTCTTTCCGGCTAGACCCGTTACCTGATATTTAACTTTATCACTATCAAGTTCATCTGTAACCTTTACGACACTTGGATCAAACTTCATTACTTTATCGTAATCAATTTCAGGTGAATCAAATTCAACGGATCCCAATGTTCCAGTACTAGACCGTTGAACCGGCACTTCTCCATACTGGTCTACTTTTGTTTCATGCCAACTTGTAGTAGTTGTAAAACGAATACCGCCTTGTGTAAGGTCAAATATCACTGCATTTGTTTCTTCTTCACCTGTTTCATCAACGCCCCAGATAAAAATTCCAGGGCCCGAAAAAATGTTTTCTACTCCCATTGTTAGTTAAACCTCCTTGATTTTAAATCTGAAATTTGTACTAAATGTTGGCCTTCCTTTTTCGTCAAGTCCTAAAGGAACCGGATTAGATTGCATTGCTTTGCTGAATGTCACATAAGACTCACCAATCGTATAATTCGTTTTATTGTCTAAAAACTGAATTAGCTCTTTTGCTATTTTTTCAGTCATAATCATTTGTCCATAATCATCATAGTAACTTTTTCCTTTCACTAACACCTGAAATGTTGGATTCTTAAATGGCAAATAATCATGTGATGCAAAACCGCCTGTGCTAAACACAAAAAGAGCCGGCAATTGGCTCTCGTCTAAATCAGGTATAAAATTTGCATCAGGAAATACATTAAATCCAGAATCAGATAAATATTGAATTAAATCTGTTGATTCCATGGCATCACTCCATTCCAATGGCTGCTTTAAGCTCTTCAATAATCAGTGTTTCATTTGCCTTTATAGCATTTTCTAAATACTTTTTACCTGGAGTATATCCAGATAAATGACTAGGCAATTTTTTAGATTTGGACTTTATTTTTTCTCCTGGAGTCAGTTGAACGATTTCTCCATCTTTCGTTTTTCTGAATCCCTCGTGCTGGATAGTAGCGTATTCGTCAACTTCCGGGCTTGTTCCAAAATCGATGTACATTTCCCCAATGGTTTTTACCACTTCGCCAATAATTAATGCCGCTTCAAGGTCACCAGAATCAATTGGGGCAAGTTTCTTAGCATCAGCTATAATTTTTTCAGCTAGATTTTCCAAAGTTTCTTTAAGACGTTTGTCAACCTCTTGCTCATACCTGTCTAACTGGCTAATAATTGCCTCAATGCCCTCCATACTAAAGCTAAACATCTCACTAGCCATAGACGACCACCTTTTTCACTTCATCGGTACCCATTAACTTTTTAACCTCAATGTGCTTTACCTCAAATTTTAATGTTTCGTTCAATTCATTTGTGTACTCAAAATAATCATGCATACCAACTTTATACAAACCTTCAATGTGAATTTCAGCAACAGAAATAATTTCTTCAGATGAAAATGCTTTAACACCAACTTTATTTGTTGTACGAATGAGCTTTTGTTCCTCGATAACTTTAGCTGCTTTTTCGATAGGCTCAAGGTAGCCAGACACACGTCCCCAGCTATCTATATTCGCTTTGTAATGCTTAATTGTTGCATGATAGCCAAATAAACTCATAGAAGCATACCGCCCTCAAGAATGACAGTAGGCTCGGACTCTTCTTTCTCATGTAATGGAGTACCCAAGATTTGACGAACTTCAGGTGCTACAGCATCCCTGATTTTGTCACCATAGTCTACTCGTTCGCCGCCATCAGAAACAGACTTAACGCCATGCTTTTGGAACTTGAGAGCTGAATTCAGTCCTTCTACCTCCCAAATCGATTGAAGAGCAATATGTTCAACAGTCAGTTCAACGTCCTGATACCAACGGATTAGATTGCGTTCAGCTTGAATAATGGCCACTTCTTTTCGGTGTGACTTATCCCATTCGGTTGTGTCTAGGACGTTCGCCTGGATCCATTCCTCTACTTCAATAAAAGTAGGCATTTGCATCACCTACTTTAATTCTTCCAATGCTTTTTTTAAGTTCCTCGACTTCTTTTTCAGCATCTTCTACTGCTTTAACAGCTACTTCTGCTGCTTTCCATTCTTCGCTTTCTGGTTCTTTCCCATCAGCCTTCTTTGTTGCAGCATCAGCTTTTTTTCGTAAAGCAGTTACTTTCTTTTCTGCCTCTTTTAAAGATTTTTCGATATTTTTTAGCTCGTCATTTACAGATGATTCATCTATTTTCGCAACACCAAGCTTTAATAGACGTTCCCCGTCTTCTTTCTCGATATTTTTGATAGAATCCCCATCATCAAACCAATTTCCATTGTGTTTCACTTTGCCTAATGCAATTAAATCCACTAAAATCACCCTCTCATAATAAATAAAAGGGCATCAATAAAGATACCCTTTAAATTACTGTTGCAGAAACAACTGAGTCATTGAATCCAAAGCTTGGAAAAGCTAGGTTTACACCAATTGTTTCCACACGAATAGGATGCTCATTCACCTTACGGAATACATAGATTCCGTTTGAATCAGTCGCTTCAGCTTGGATGTCGCTCATCATTTCCTCAGTAGATTCCGCCCATAGATAATGACCAAGAGAACCATCTGGAAGCATAACAAAACGGTTTTGCGGTGCCATGCGCAGTGTAGTAAATGACAGTTTACCATTTGTTAATGCTTTATTTTCAACACGCCCTTGAGTATCATAGGCAACGAGTTTAGGTAATCCGAGAGATTCAAATAGAGAATCTAGTTGAGTTTTCGTTAATTGTGGCGGATTAGCTGAACCGGATGGATCTCCATGATAACCAATACGAATTTTTTTGTTTCGTAGTAAGTAATTGATAATTTGACGAGACGCAAGCGCACGAGTTAAGACAATACCTTTATCTGCAAAAGTGCCATGCCAAGTTTGAATATCGTCTAATGGATCAGAGTTTTCAATATCACTCCATAAATCTGTGCCACTTAATACAGGTTTTTGTTCATCCGTATAACCAAAGTTAACAGAAAGCTGTACTCCACCCTCTGAATAAGAAACACCACCTGTAAAAATGGACTGCATTGCAATCCACTCTTTACGAGCTTTAATACCATCTACAGCATAAGATGCATCGTCCAATTGAGTGCGGCGTATTTCGGCAACTTCATTGTTTCGTAATCCGTTTTGAAGCAATAGACGAACTAACTTTTCATCCATCGCACGTCCACGTTGAATTTTAGGAATCTCAATACGTTGACCTGTCATTCCTTCACGGCTACCGTATTCAACCTGTGTACCAAGTTCAGCAATTTGCGCCATAACTGGTAAACGGGAACCTTCTCGAACAACATCTACTGTCAATTCAGAAGTTTCACGAGAAGGGAAAAATAGTTCGTGTAAATAAGTGTTTGGTGTTGCTAAGTTTCGAGAGTAAACTAACAACTCTTCACCTGAAAGAGCTTGTTCTAATGTTAATAATCCTGGCATTTATATCATCCTTTCATTTTCTAATAATAGAAAAACCATTTTGTTATCCTCAACAAAATGGTTATGCGAATACAATATTAGGCATTTTTCCTTTAAGAGCTGCATCAACAGTCACTGGAATACGCTCAGAAATAACCTTTGCTACTTCATAGCCTGCTGCCACATGGTCACCATCTGTAACATCATAAGTATGTTTTAATAAAATTGATGGATTTTCACGACCATCCGTAGCATCCGCTTTATACGGTCCATACTTGCCATTTGCAAGTTTACCCATTGGCATCCCTTTTTTAATTATTTTCTTTCCATCAACTGCAGTAACGACTGAAGCATCAATGGTAATTCCATTGACCACCTCACGAACCACTTCATAGCTTGCTAGAATTTCATAATGATCTTGCACTTCAAATAATTCACGTGGTTGTAAACGCATGTATTATTCCTCCTTATGCCCAAGGATTGTGAGCAGTAGTTTGTGTTACGCCCCGACTTTGAGCCATTTTTTTAATATTTTCAAGAGTTTCTTTTTTCTTTTGTTGATTATTAGGGATATTAGCTCCAAATTGATTGTTATTTGCTAATTGTTTCAAAAGATGAGGTTTCTTTTCTTTTAACTTTTCTAAGGCTTCTTTAACCCCAACGATATTTCCTTTATCATCCTCTTTAACATCGGATAAATCAGCTAAGGCAAGCGCATCCTCCCAATCAGCGAATCCAAGTTCATTCGCCACTACCTTTACCTCGGCGTTAACAAGACGTTTAAAAGTCTTTTCTTGTTCTACTTTTAATTGTTCTTTTAGTTTGGCATCAACTAGCTCGTCAACATCAATAGGCTCATCCTTTTTAGGTGGATCCTTTGGGTCGCCTTTTTTGCCTAAAGCTTCCTGCATCTCTTCAATAGTTTCAAAACCAAGTGATTTTGCTAAGTCCATTTGAGCCTTTTTCTCAGCTCTTGATAATCTGTCTTGGACGATTTTATTCACATCATCTTGATTGAATTTCTTGCCATCACCTGAACCATCGCCAGACCCGGATCCTCCATCCCCGCCATCAGCAAAGAACTGAAGATTTAACGGCATTAATGATGGTGCTTCATTTTCCTCTTTCTTATTGGCAAAGAGTAGCCAGAATGAAACTATTAAACTACGAATATATTTGATGATTTTTTTCATAATTCCCTCCATTTTAAGCCTGTCGGCTATTAATTTCCGTATTGTTCTTTATAGCGCCTTCAACACGTAAAAAGGCAAAATAAAAAACACCCATATTCCTTTTATAATTAATTGAGTGCTTTAGCTTATTTACTATTCCAAACTATTTTATCTATTTCTTCTATTCCTACCGTTACTGTTTCACCTCCGTCAATTTCTACTAAATATCCTACTGAAGGAACTTTAAATACTTCTAATACTGTTCCTTCTTGACCATCCTTCAATTTAACAACATCAAATTGTTTTATTTCCATTCCTTATTTCCCCTTATTTGTCACATAAATAGTTGTTAATTTAGCCTCGTTTGTTTCTTTGTTGAACAACCACCCTGTAATAACATTTGCATTTTTACTATTAGGACCTGTTAGATTCATCAATACCTCATATGATTCTCCATACTTGCTAGAAGATTTATATTTCGCAGGGTATTTACCAAGATTATTCATTACATTATCAATTAAATCTTGATAATTTTCTACAGTATAGCCTAATGCTTTTTCAAATGCTATTGCCTTGTCTTTGCCTTTTGGATGTTCTTTGTTTAATGCATATTTTACTAGTTTATCGGAATGAATTGAACTGTTTTTAGGTGTTATTAAATCAAAATGTGGTTCATTTTTCTTTATTTCTTCACCAACTTTACGATAAGCATCTTGCAAATCCAAGTATGATTGCGTTTTTCTTGCTTTTAAACTAGCGAATGTTTTTAAATCAGGCGTATCATCTGGCAATCTAGCTTTATATTTCATCCATTGTTTACGTGTAGCATTGCGCCGAGATTGCTCACGCTGTAGCCTCTCGTATGCCTGGATATTGCTTTGTGTTCTATTATCTTTAAAGGGACGGTTTGACTTAGAAATCATACGAGATTTTTCGTCATCGCTATGATATTCTTCTACCCAAGCAGAAATAGAATGTACGCAATGGGAATGATAAGGTGGTTCCACATCAAGTTTAGGAAACCTATTATCCTTCCCGCTAATGGTGTAGACTCTCCCTTGATAAACTGCACAATGCTCACATGTAATGCCAACTTCATTAACATACACAAGGTCAATATTGTTGTCCTTTATCCTGTTAAGTGCTCCTTGCACATGAGCCTTTCTTTGATGATACTGGATAACACCACTCATATAAGCTTGAGCAGGCACTTTCCTGCCATCCTTAGTGATAATGCCGTAAATTTGGCTTTCTGTTAGCCACGCAATTGCATCTTTTGTCGCTTGCCTACGAGATACACCATCAATTAGCGAACGTTGATTTGCTTGCTTAACAACTTCCTCAATCCTTCGTTTAGCATCCATAGCCATGTTGTCATTGCATTCTAGGATAGAATAGAAGGTTTCATCCATCATAGCTTGTACTGCTTGTTGGTGGATGATTGGCTTCAAGCTAGTTACAAGCGCATCTGTCGCTAACCCTTGATTAATCAGTCCGCTAATTGCAGCATTTGAGCCTGCCTTGTAACTTTCCTCAAGGATACTTTTTGCTATAACTGATGATTCACCTGTTAACTCATTGATAATGCGCTCGATTTGGCGAAAGAGTTCCTCTTTTCTTCTTCTTGTAGGTGAGTTTTCTAATGATCTAATAAGTTCCAAGAGATTAAGACTAGCCTGCTCGTATGCCATTATAATCTTTTCTTCATTTGTCATTATTCATCACCCAAATTTACTTTTGGTGGCTGAATATAAGTCGGATTTAAAGAATCTCTAGCATTTTCATCTTGAATCTTTTCAAGTTCATCCATAATAGCTTCTTCTGACCAATCTGGGTGAATGTTACGAATTGTTGTTTCAAGCGATTGAACACCCTTTTCATACTTAGTTGATTCTTCAGTATCACGTTCTGAATCTGCTTTAGGCAGCATGTCGCCCCACTCAATAACAGGCTCTTTAACTTCGAATTGCGAGCTGCCTAAAGTGTTTTCTAGTATGATACATTTTCGAAAGGCATCCTTGATAAACACATCGAACTTATCTTTTATGGCCTCGGCTTTTATTACAGACTGAATCCATTCGTATAAAATAGCGATTGCCGAACGGCTGCCAGCATCCGTATTAACACCAGCTGCTTGTGCCGATGTTTTGCTAATCGATAACATGTAATCAATCAATCTTTTAACATGTTCAAATGATTGCTCTGTTTGAGCGTCCCAGGTGATATATTGTGGCGTGGCCCCGTTGTTCTCATCATAAGAAACCACCTCCAAATCGGCATTACGAACAAACCGTTGACCGTAAAATTTTTCATTCGTTTGTGCAACCGTATCCCAAAGTTTTCTAGGAATCGCTAATTTAGGCTTACCATGCTTCTCGAATACGATTGAATCTCTTGTAATGGTCCAGTTTATTTCATCCTGTATAGTGTCGATATTGCGCAACCCCGAACGGCCACGTGGCTCCAATAACGTTTCGTCATTTGGCAAGATGTCACACATTAGCTCATTTACACCATCTAACACTAGGTCATCCGGAATGACAATATCATATTGTTGAGCATATTCTTGGCTGTCAATTTGTTCTTTGACCTTTTCTCCTTCCATCAAAAATACCAATTGCTCAATTAACAATTGGTTGTTTTCTAAACGTTGGCGCTCGACTCGTAAATATTTTTCTTTGCCTCGGTCTTCAACCCAAGCTATATCGGCTCCCATTTCGTCTTCATGCTCAAAATACATATCGATTGGCTTGAACTCAAACCATGCACCTTTTTCTTGTGTCCACCTGCATCTGTAAGCTATAGCACCATCTACTTGATGCTGCACTACCGCAGGCCATATTTTACTTTGTATTTTTGATATTTTTTCTATTTGCTTTACATAATCAAGCAGCTGTTCATCTTTTTCGGTATCACCGGATATGTTGCCCAATGAACGATTGATTAAGTCGGCCGGCAATTCTGCCACAACAGAACTAAAGTTAACTACGACATAATGCGGCAATGTTACTTTCGGCTCTACATGTCCATAACGGAAATAGCGTCTTGGATGCTTTCTGTATTGAATTTTTGACCTGATGTCTGAATCGAATAATTGTTGCGCTCGTGGAAAAATATCCTCATGATTGCCATCGTATAGCGCTCGATAATAACGAATAGTTTCAATGAATTTGTTAAATGGTTCCGGTGGAAAGCTTTGATTAACATAGTTAATCGTCAAACGACTTCACCCCTTTCAAAAACAACAAAAAAACACCTTAATTGGTGTCTGCTGTTGAAAAATTAAGTTTGTTATCCTTTAATACTTGATATAAAACAATGCCGACACGATTTATTACATCTTCATCTTGTTCGATAAATCCAGCTTCATTAAAACAAGCATGTAATAGTTCATGTACAAAAGTTTGTTCTTTTTTGTCATTCGACAAACCATCTTTAAGTTTAATCAATGATTTATGATAGAGACATGTCCCCATTGTATTTGGGTCATCGTCTATTTCTTGTACACTTATCACTTGATAACCAACACCGGCCACAATTACTTTGTTTGGTATCATTTTATTCCTCCTTACCAACCAGTAGGCCTTTGGTTACTATATTTCATTTCAGGTCCCCTCAATGGCTCCGTAGAATATCTTAGGGCTGCCATAGCATCATCAAATACTTCTACTGGAACATCAAGATATAAACCTGTTTTTTTGTCTTTTTTCCATGACCACTGTTGAATTTCTTTAATTGTATTCACGCAATTGGGATGGATATATATTTTTCGTTGTTTCAAATAATCTATTTGTGCTTGAACACTACCCGGTTCCTTTACAACTGCCACTGCATAATATCCAGCATTACCCCACATTTGTATTCTGTCTGGCTCAGCTGAATCACAATACATCATTAAATATTTGTTTAATCCTCTTCTGTCAGCCAACTCAATAATTTCACTTGTATCCATCTCATGCACATATATTTCATCGCAAATATAAAAATCACCATCTTTAACACCAACAGTGAGGATTGCATTCGCATGGTTGAATCCAAAGTCTTGAGCATGGTGCATTGAATCAAACATAGCATACGAAATATCAAAATCTTTAACAATGAAATTTTTAAGGATTAAGCCGCCCGTTTCGCCCCAGTTTCCTAGACCATAAATTTCATAACCGTCTGGATCCTGCTTTTTCCTCAACATCATCCTTCGATGGTATGCATCATCAATAAAACGATTCTGTAAATAAGTTGAATGGTGAGTTAGAACATCAGGATTAACGATGTCAAAGTACTTTCTTTTAATCCAGTGAGTAGCTGACACCGGGTTAAAAGTAAAGGTGATTTGGTAATAAAGATTATGATTATCTAGAATACCACGCAAACGGTCATCCAGTATATCAACATCTGATTCTTGTAGCTCCGTTGCTTCTTCAATCCATATCCAAACTAATTTTCCGTGAGCAAAGTTAATCGATTTTAATTTTTCTCTGTCCCTTGCATCATTTACGCCACGAAAAATAACCTCGTTACCAGTAACGCGGCTTTTAAGTGATAAAGGCGATTGACGCATTTCCCAAAATTCTTCTGCCCTTTCACCGTATATTCTATTAATGGCACCAGTTAATTCAGCATAGGTACTATTTCTATTCGTTTCATTTACTTTCCGAACACATAAAAGATTAGCACCTTTGTATTTAGGATCACTTAGTTTTAGAATAAAGTCTTGCGCAATGTTTACTGACTTTCCAGAACCAGCACTTCCTCTTAATGCTCGATAACGGCAACGAGTTTGATTCACTTGTTTGAAATGCTTATTAAATGTGACTTTGATAACACTCATTCATCATCATCCCCATAATCGATTTCGATTTTAAGAGAAGTGTCTTCCTTGCCTTTACCAAGTGTTTTGACTTCTGCTTTTGTTTTCTCAATTGTTAATCTCATTTGCTCAATTTTAAGCCTTCGTTCATCCTCATCATGAGCTAGATCATTAAACTGCTTAATTAAGCTTCTTAGTTCACTCATTGCCCTTGACTGAGCATTAAGAAAAGTGGCATGCCGGTCCCAAGAAAATTGGAATTCGTATTCTCTTTCCGTTATCATCGGCTGCATGCCGTCTTTAGTAGGAACTATTTCAAACTTTTCTTTCTTGAGTTCCTTTATCATTTCTTCTTTATCTGTAACAAACATAATTGGTTGGGCCCGAATAATGGCAGCATACTGAATTTGTATTTGGTCCCAAACTAAATCTGCGGGAGTTCGCTCGTTCATTTGCTCCATGATTTCTAATGTTTCAGCTGGAAGGAACTTTGAAAAGAAACCATGTGTTACTGCGTTTTGATTCCCTTTAGGTGCTGCACCTCCTATATTGCCTTTAGCATTGATATTACCTTTAGGCGCACCACGTGTTTTTGTGTGCACACCTTTTTCTTTTGTATGCACACTATCACGGGACCACTTGTAACGAGTTTTCCATGACTTTACAGTGTTTAAAGTGACATCATATTTTTCAGCGATGTCCTTGTACTTCATGCCTTTAACATAATCTTTTTCAGCTAATACGTATTTCTCGGCCATTTACATCACCTGCCACCCCCGCTATTTTATGTTTGTTTTGGACAAAAGAAAAAGCACCTCAAAGGATGCTAATGATATGATCAATTATTTTTATCATTATCAACTAATTCACTCCATAATATCGGTGCTGTTATTAAAGGGGAACCAACAATCTTATCTGATATAAAACTAATTATTAAAGAAGATTGAGTTATTAAAGGTCTAGCAAAAACATCTTTTATATTTTGTTCAATTAGCTTATCCAAGTCCAACTCAGAGTCGGAAGTGATTTCGAATTTTCCTCTAACGTCTAACTTAATCATCATCGTATCACTTAGTTCTATTTCAGACACATTTTTTAATTCAACAATTTTGTTTTCCGTATCAATTCTAACAACTTCAACACCATTATTAAAAAGTTCAGCTTGCTCTTCGATCTTAACATTAGAGTAATTTTTAGCAATTAACTCCTGAACAAAAATATCTATTACTTCTATTCCAACCTTTTTTGAGTTACTCATTATTTATGACACCCCACATTTCTTTTCCAAGACTTTTTGGGTTCCATCTATTATGCGTATTAACTCCAGACCATTGTTCACTTAAAACATCTTCTAAATCTTTAGATGCCTTCCTTACTCTTTTATGGCTTTCCATATTAATGTTAATTGTAGGCGCTAACTCATTAAGTGACTTTTTAATAATAGTTAAAAGTTCATGTTGTCCATAATTAAAAGAAAGTAAGTATAATATGTATTGGTTTAAACTAACACCTTCTTCTTTGGCTTGATTAGAGAGATTACGATGCATATTTTTCGGAAGTCTTAAAGTCAGTTTCCCACTAAAATCTTCAGTTTTCTCGCATTTTGGTAATGGTATTTGAATTTTTCTATTCAATGCGGTCTCAATCCAAATCTCTTTAGCATATTCAAGGTTTTCTAACGCTTCTTTTTTTGACGAACCATCTGCTATGCATCCATTTAAATCTGGATGTTCCGCAACCCAACCACCACCAGCATCTTTAGGTATAGATTTCAAAACAATTGGATAATCGATTTCCATATAATATTTTAAATTACTACTCAATTTAATTACTCTCCTTCTTCAAAAGTTTCTATAAGAGTTATTATTCTTTCTACATAAAGTCTTTTTAACCTATTATTATGTACTGGAGCTACAATCATTGTATTATCCTTATCTTCAGGATGATACACAATGAAATGACTACCTCCCCTTGGATTATCTACAATTAAATTATAATACTCAATAATAGTTCTAAATTGATCCCACTTTACATCAACTGGATTATTAGCAAATTTTTGTAATCGTTTACTTATTCTTGACAAAATGCTCCTCTCCTACCTAACCATATGTAATACCAATTAAAATTATTACACGCACCATATATGATACCACTTTATATCAATTTTTAATCAATTGTCAATAATAATCTAATCACTACTTATTTACTAATACAGACTTCGTACGTCAAACCGTACGTCATGAAACTCTTTGTTCTACTTTTTTTCTTGCCCGCTCGATGTACTGCTGCACCGTTCTCTTTTTTAATCCAACCATATCAGCTATTTGAGACATGCTTAATCCTTGAGCTGTATGAAGAATATAACATTGTCGTTCTCTTAAAGAAAATGAAGATATTATATTCAGTAAAATCTTTTTTTGAGATTCTGTTAAATATAATTGGTTTTCACCAGTATCAAGTTGATCCCGTATATCAGGAATAATATCCATGCTTTCAAGAGAGTGTCTTTGGTAAATTGACTTTTTATCAATACCTCTTAATAAGCCTGGCTGCCTTCCTGTTTCTAACCACTCAATAACAAAATCCATATCGCCAATCATATTGCTGATAATCTTACTATCATCACAATCTGCGGCTAAATCCATATCTAAACTATTTTTTAGTTTATTTAGTTTTCTTTTACCATCAGAATATTCTTGAATAAGCCTGTCAGCCCAATTTGGCATATAAATCACTCCTTATCTTTGTCTCCAAGCTCCCTTGTGCTTTGAATATATCGGTCTATTTACGCCCATAATGTCTTTCCATTCACGTTCAGTTAAATGCTCTTCTTGAGCCTTCTGTGGCTTTTTGTGACTTTTCTTTTTATTCTTAGTTGCTAATTCTGGATGCTGTTTTGTTAAATCCTTTAATTGGTCTTTAATTGTTGGATTAATTAATCTCAACTCCCTTGGTTGCAAAAATAGGTATAAATTTGTAGATTGGTTGCAACGATAGATTCAGTTGCCAAAATGTTCATTTTTCGGTAATTTAGTTGCCTAGAGTAAAAATAAAAAAAGGACACCAATCACAAAGCCAGACAAATAGCTTGTCCGAGCTTTAGATCAGTGTCCTCCAGATGGCTGGTAGGCTACTCTTTTAAGTCCCCTAGGACTATATCGATAAATTCAAGTAATAATTCATGTCTCCTTTTTTCTTTTGTCAATTCATAATACATTATGATAAATGATATTAAAACAAACGTTATTATACTAAAGATAGAAATTACCAATCCTAAATCATTAACAGCAATATCAAGTTTACTTCTTAAATATAAATTCATTCCAGATATAAATATTGAAATAACTATCCCAAATAAGATCTTTACTATATCATTATTATTTTTACATTTTATAACCGCTTGTATAATCTGCAATTCTCTTTTTCTGTCTTTATATTTTGCTTTTATAGCTTCGATAACCTTATTTAGGTTATTTGATTGCTCGTTTTCTAATTTCAATCCTTTCAATAAATCGTTAATTTCTTCTAAAGATAAATTATCAATGTGTTCTAACCATTCCATCATGTTAACTACTTTATTTTGATGAAAGTAGAAAATTGAAAATAGTTTTGATTCCTTTTTATTTAAGAATTTAATATACAAATGCATTAAATTTAATCCAATTATCAAGAACATAATATACGTTATTATTTGAAAAAATATTAAAAGATTTTTCTGTATATAAGCTTGAAAAACAAAAATAAGTAATACAAAAATAAAATAAAATAAAACAGAAAATATATATTTATATAATGGTTTCAAAACTCTTCCCCCTCATCAAACTTCACCCGTTTGACTTTTCCCTGGTGTGTAACGATCTTTGTTTCCCCATGAGGTGGCAACTCGGTTAATCTCGCCTTTCCATCACACACCACAATAGCAAAGCTCCCTTTTTGTTCCATTATATCAATTTCTAGTTTCATAGTACTAGGATTTATATCAATATCTTGTAATCTCATAAAAGGTTCCCCCCTGTATGTTATTATTAAATGGGCTTGCACAGAAGAAATCTTGGCCTTTTTTTATTTTATATTTACACGTATAATAATACGTGTTATAATAAAAATATAGAAAGGAGGTAACAATGAAGTCATATTCTTCAAGAGAAATAATTAAACTATTAGAAGATGATGGTTGGTACAAAGTCCATACTGTTGGAGACCATCACCAATTTAAACATCCGACAAAGAAAGGAAAAGTAACTGTTACCCATCCTAAGAAAGATATTCCGATTAAAAACCTTAAAAGTATTGAAAAGCAATCAGGGATTAAGCTTTAATCCCCTTTGCTTGCTCTTTTTATAAACGTAAATTAAATAAAAATAAGGAGGATTACCATTGAAAAAAGACCGTTATATTTATCCTGCCATTTTTGATTATGCCGAAGATGGGATTTCAATTGAATTTCCTGATTTACCGGGCTGCTTACCTTGCGCTGTTTCAACAGAAGAAGCCTTTAAAAACGCTAAGGAAGCCATGGCGTTGCATCTATATGGTATGGAATTAGATAACGACTCAATTCCTGAGCCAAGCGATATAAATAAAATAATTAAAAACGAAAATCAAGCCGTTGTATTAGTAGAAGTTTGGATGCCGCCATATCGTAGTGAAATTGAAAATAAAGCTGTAAAAAAGACATTAACAATACCTAAATGGCTTGATGATTTAGCACAAGATCATAACGTTAATTTCTCGCATATTTTACAAGACGCATTAAAACAATATCTTGGTGTTTCCGAAAAACGTCCATCATAGGACGTTTTTCTTTTAGAAGGGAAACTAAAAAATTACTTAGTAATTGCGTTATACGGTTGAAAAATAAAATATATATGAATTTGTTCACTATGTTAAAAAAGGATTACTGGATTGAAGACTACTAAATACAGTGGTCTTTTTTTGTTGGAAAAATATTCACCTTGACGTCTTGACGTCAAGTATACTTGATGGTATCATAGCTATCAAGGAGGTGAACATTAGTTGGAAGAACGCAAAGCACTAACTGTCAGAATGGATGAAGAACTTCATAAACAGATAAAGATTAAAGCTGTTATGGAAGGTCTGACCATTCAAGACTACATTTTGAATCTAATCAAAAATGACTTGGCGAAGTCTTCTAAATAAACGCAAAAGGGCAACCCGTTCTCCCGACCAAGAGATAAACGGATTCCCCTATACAACATCACACCCTCCGAAGAGGTTGCTCCTTTATTATACAAGGGACGTCCTCCTATCGGCAAGGGTGAAATAGGAGGATTATTATGGATTCATCTACTGAACGCTTGTTAATGACGTTGTTTGCTTTCTCCGATTACTTCGGTGTTACCCCACCTCAAACCAATGACATTGGAGAATGGTGGAAAAATACCTTATACGAAATGACGAAATGGACAAAGAAGATGTCTATTTCTTGTATGAAACTTTTGCTTCTGGCCCTGTACAAGTTCTACAAGTCATGAGAGAAGACTTAGAACGTCGTAAACTTGAATTGGATGCAGAAGGGAGCGAAATCCATGAGTAACCTTGCTCTTGTTAAATCAGCTCCTTTCGGTAATGTTGTATGTGACTTCTGGAAAAATGAACAAAACGATATTTTCATGACCATCAATCAATTAGCTCAGGCATTAGGTTATGCAAGTAAAAGTGGTGTCGAAAAAATCGTTCAACGTAACGATTACCTAAAAGACATCGAATTCTCAGCTACGGACATTTTGTCCGCACCTGATGGGAAACGCTATGAAACACGCATCTTCACAGAAGATGGTATTTACGAGGTTTCAATGTTGGCTAAAACATCTGTTGCGAAAGAATTTCGACATTGGGTACGTAAGATTCTCAAAAGCCTTCGGAAAGGCGAAAGTCAAATTACCCCAACAGTAGTTACCAAAGTGACCACTACTGAAACTGACGAAGACCGTAAGCTCGAAATAGAAGCCCGTCTTCGGAACGCAAAGACCAGACAGGCAAGGTTGCTTGTGAATGTCGCTGAGAAGTTCAAAGACATTCTCCCGAAGGAACAGATTCAACTACTCATAGGAAACGCCACAGAGCTTATTTCAGACGCTCCAATGCTTCCTAAACCCGAAATACCCAAGACGTACACAGCAGGGCAAATTGGGGCTATTGTGGGCGTTTCAGGTAACAAGGTTGGGCGTATCGCTAACAAGCATGGTTTGAAAACCGATGAATATGGTATTTGGGTGCTTGATAAGTCCCGACATTCTGATAAACAGGTTAGCTCGTTCCAGTACAACGAAAAAGGTAAACGTAAAATCATTGAACTATTAAAGCAAGAAAATAACTAATTCATAAGGTGGGGTGCTGCTCCACCTTTTAAATTCACCCATACCCATCACTTAAACTCATATCCATTACTTGATTGATACAAAACATCATGCCTTTTCGTGAAAGGATTCTCGGCCTTTACAATTTGTTTATTGACGCCTTCCTCATAGATGACAATTACTTGTAGTAGCTCATGGTCGGCGCTTTTAGCTTTTGTTACAACCACTCGCCTTGCCACATCTATTTCAACTCCCTTACCGTGACATCAATTCCGGGATGCTCGCTGTATATTTTTACTGCCGTAACTTTAGCGACTTGATTATCATCTTCCCATGCAATTTTATTGAGAGAATCAAAGACTCCTTTCACTAGATTGTCAGTATCAGGTTTTTTAGTATGATATCTGCCCACAACCTCACATTTCCTCTTGTTGCTCCAACTCTTGGGGATTGGCATCGAAAATACTATGTGTACGTCTAAAGCGCCTTTTAGTGGTTGTTTGCTTTTCAATTGTTGCCTTGCGCTAATTTGCAAGAATGATTTATAAGACAAATAGCGCTGTGCATTCGGTTTTATGAACTTTCCTCGTTGTGTCATCCGAACGCACCCCATTGGATTGATAAAGAATGATAACTTAAACATCAGGTTGCTGAGCCTTCTTTTAAAAAATCATCTATTTTCATTTGTCCCTTGGGAGGAGCATTTTCATCTAACTCCATCTTGATTTGGTCTTCATCAGCATTATCTTTTAACTTCTCTAGCTTTCTTTCGCAAACAGGGCCAATGCCTTTTGTTATGCTCTTTTGGCTTTTTAATGGTCTATTGCACATTGGACATTTCATGATTCCACGCTCACTTTCTTTTATTTTTCTCCTTAAACATTTAAGCTCATCTCTCTGCCAATACGACATTTCTCGTTGATGTGGATTTGCTCTAGCTCTGGTAATGACATTTCAAACAATTGTTTTCCATCAGATGTACATTCATAATCCATGTCTAGAAGCTGTTCAATTAAATATTGTCTACGCTGCTCAACAGCATTTTTATTGTTTTTAACAGCAAGTCTAAGATTTTCAGCTTGGTCCTTCATGCTATAAACCTCCTGACCTTGTATTTTTAAAATTTTTTCTTACGGTAATCAGGTCCGTTCATGACGATGATTTCTGTGTTATCTAAAATCCTTGAAAAGTTACGACTATTCACTTTTTCTTCAAGGTCAGCGCTGTTCAAATTAGTTGTGTAAATGGTATGCTTACCTGCTCTACTATCTATGACTTCAAATAACTTAGATTGTGCCCAGTTGTCATTCTCATCACCATTTCGTTTGTTTGTGTACTCGGCTCCTAGATCATCCAATACCAGAAGGTCAACTTCTAGAATAAATTCAAGTATCTCTTCCTCAGAAAATTTAGATTGGCGATTATAAGTCTCCTTAATTTTTGTCAGCAACTTGGGTACCGACAGAAACAAACATGAATAACCTAAATCCATCACTTTTTTTACTGCTGCATAAGACAAATGACTTTTGCCTGTACCGTATGTTCCAACTAGTAAAAGGTTTTGATAATTATCTGGATTAAAAGTTTCGGCAAATTCTACAAGTTTGTATTTAGCGTCAGTAAATGCTTGATTTGGAGGAATATAGTTTTCAAATGTTGCAGATTGTAAGTTTTTATTTACAAGTGAGTTTTGTTTGAAAAAATCATCCATCTTTCGCTTTTTCATTCGCCTATGTGCCTCTTCTGCTTCTGCCGCAAGCTTTATATCCTCACACTTACAACCAGCATTTACGATTACCATTTCACCTGCTTTTGGGCCAAATAATAGCTCCATTTCAGTTTTTTGTACTAGTTGGCCACATTCGCACATATATTCATCTAGGACAAGCTGTTTTGGTGTTTTAAAACCAATTGCAGATTGAATAGCTTGTTTTATAGTTTTCATTATTACACCACCTTTAGAATCCATAATTATATTTCTGTTGTGGTTGTTGGCTCTTTTGTTCTTTCTTGTTTATTTGATGGTTAAACGATTTAATCTGAGTTTTAACCTCATTCAGTGTCCTTAACCTGAGATTGCTCCAGTTTATTAAGCACCGATTACAATAGCTCCATGATCGTTTATTATTCCTAACAGCTTCTTTCATCGATTCGATGATAATTAAATCTGGTTCATCGAAAAATTTTCCATCAAACCAGTAATTAATCTCATCGTGAAGACTCGGAGGAATTGTTCCGAATCCATTTTGCTCATAGAAAACGAATGGATTATTTTCAGTCGACTTTTTCTCTTTATCATCATGATGATTATTAATATCTTTAAAAGATATCTTTAATATATCTTTACGCACCCAATGAGCCTTAGAGAGACAAGTGATTGATTGGTATCGGAGTTCGTATTTTACTAACTTCATAGTTAGTGTTTTACTAACTTTTTCACTCTTGAAAGTTAGTATTTTACTAACCACCTGTTTTTTAGTAGTTAGCGTTTTACTAACTTCTTTTCGTTCATTTGTTAGTGTTTTACTAACTTTTCTTTTGATGTTTTGGTGGATTAAATGATCAAATTTTTCTTTTTCGAAACCTTTAGAAGGAGTGATTTGCCATTTTTCATAATCCTTGTTTATAGAAAAAATCATGGTTGTTTCATCCCAGTTGATTACAAAACATTCCCTTAAAAACTTTAATTCTTTTTTTATATCAACTTTATTAATGCCTGCAATTTCAAACATATTGAACTTTTCTATTACACAATCTTTCTTTTGGCATCCATACGATAATCGAATTACGAAATGAAGGATGGCCAATTGTCGCTTTGAAAAGTCTCTTCTAATGATTTCGTCCATTAACTCTGTAGCAATTCTTAAAAAGCCGTTTTCTGGTTGTACATCAGCCATCCATTATCCATCCCTCCCATATTTTTTAAGGAACAAACACCATTTTCCCCGTTAATGCTTGTATTTCTTTCTAAACAATTCTTTGTTTCCTTTCACAAATAACGTACATCCCTTTAATCGATTTTATTTTTAGTTCATGGTGATGCCTTTCAACATATCCAGTGACATATCGTTTGAACAACTGAGGTCGATTTGCGGCACCCTCAGTCATCCAAACATAACAATTAGGAATCAAAACTATATACTCCATTAATCAAACGGAAACTCTTCTGGAATTTCATTCTGTAGGGATGGATCTTGTTCCAATACTTCTTCAGCTTGTACATCAATAATGTTTGAATCATCTTTTTCGTTAACATCATCTGTAATGTCTTTAACTGCATGCTCTTTCTCGTCCTCAGTAAAGGCCTTTTGCATTTCAATAGATAAGATTCCCCATTTGCTTAACATGTTTCGTAGAACAGTCTTTTTAGCCATTGCGTCCCAATCTTTCTTCCACCCAAAATCTGATTTACTAAATTTGTTTTTATGTTTCGTTATCTCTTCTTGTGTCCAGTAAACGCTCTTTTCAAATCCGTTTATCAGTTTGAAGTATCCGCAATAACCAATAACCTTATCACTTACAGCCGCATCTAGATCAAGTTCTATTTCTTCAGTTAGTCGATTCCACTTTTTAAGTTCTCCATCGCGGACCTCGATTACATTAATTGCTTTATATTGACCTGTTCGAAGTGCTAATTGAATGTAGCCTTTATAACCCAATTGAAACTGCGCTTTTCCGCTGTATGGTACTATCCATGCATACCCAAGGTTTTTATCAACTGGTAAGTCCAATGATGCAGCTACCATTGCGCTTGTAATGATTGACATTGGTTCTGCCTTTTGTAAAAGGTTCTCTGTGCTATATAAATTAAGTACAGAAGCCATAAATTGCGGTGCTTTCTTACCAAGTACTTGTTCAAATTTCTTTTGCATAGTTGGTGTATTTAATAGGCTTTTAAGTCCTAGAGATTGAGCTGAAACTTGTTTAGTTGCCTCTTGCTTATTAGCTAACTGATTTTTTAATGCTGAGTTAGTTGCCATTATTTAATCTCCTTTACTATCAATTTTCTGAAAGAAACTTCGTTTAAAACTTGTTTGTATATATCAGGAAACTTCTCTTTCAAAGACTTAGTATCAACTCTTTGCTGAACTTGGTTTTTCCAAGTAACTAGGAAACTATCGGTAATTCCTTTTTCAGCATCTTTCAATTCAGCCTTGATTTTATTTTCAATTTCAGTTTTAGCTGTTTTGATTAGATTTTCATCATTCTTTACTTTTTCATACTGTATAAGAAGGTCTTTATATTCTCCCGGCAGAACAATTTCTTTATCTTTTTCTGCAACTGCATATTTTTCTTTTAAATACTGTTCAGCAGCACTCGAACCATCTAAAGCAGGAGCTTGTCCACCTAATACATTCACTTCCCAGAAGTTCTTTTCAGCTTCAAAAATCATATTGATTAACTCGTCATCACGTTCAATTTCCTTCCATACGAAGCGATTACCACCGATTAGAACAGCTATATAACCTTTTTCTTTTCCTGTGACACCAAGGTAATGCTGTATTTGTACAAGGTAAGCTGATGGGATCTCATCACCTTCCCATTCTTTAGCTAGATATGCACTTGCTGTTTTGCATTCTAATACCGCTGATTCTCCGACAACAAAGCGGTCTACATTGGCTTTTATAAACGAGTATTTTGGATGACTATACATAAAGTTTGAACGCCTGACTTTCTTACCAGTTCGCTTTTCAAACTCTTTTGCTACAACGTTTTCCATCTCGTTTCCCCAGTAGATAGCTTCGTTATCAATTTCCACTGGTTCAACCTGACCTGTTTTTTCAAGCCATAATTCAAAGGCTGTACGATACTTGTTAAGGCCTAAAATAATTCCTGAATCGCTGCCGCCAATACCTTTTGTGCGTTCATGAAGCCATTCGAAACGGCTCATTTCAAGAGTTGAAACTGCGCTTTGATTAATAGCCATATTGCCCTCCTTAAATTTTTGAAGTATTATAAACGTAAGAAAATATTTTTAAATTCTTGCTCGATGTTGGCGCATCGAGCTATTCTGCTGTCTGGAACTTGAAGTCGTAAACTTCTTCTAAATACTTTTCTAGATTGTCTTTTAGTATTATTTCATCGGTATTCGTATCTTCAATGTAGTCGTCTCCTTCCAGAACCTCGTCGCCGAAGTAATCAGTTCCGAAATGTTCCGGCTGTGCGACTACATTTGGATAGCCTGTCCGAAATGTACGCGTAATCTGATGATGTTCAATGTTCATTTTTATGCTCCCTCCTTCCTTAATAGTTGCAGAGCTTCTTCCAACTTCTTTTCAGTAGCTTTCATGTTGCAAACTTCAAATCCTTGCACATTGCCGATGCGTACCATTCCCAAAACACCTTGAATCTTTCTAATAGCTAGATCCTTATCAGTCACGATTTATCACCTCAATCCAATACTCAATTCTATAAATGATTAAAATATCTGTTTCTGATTCACATGTTGAAAACTTGATATCAACAACCTCGGCATCGCCGTTTTCTTCTAACCACGTGTTACAAGCCTCTGCGCTGTTCACATGTACAACTCTTATAGTTCCAGCTACTTCATTCATTTATTTCACCTCGCCTGTTTGATAATGCTTCATCATTTGACCAACAGTCACAATCTCTCGTAAATCTGTTGAGTAGCCAACATTCGCTAACTTTGCATGTAAGTCGCCGTCGGCAACATAGCATAATAACTCTTTACTGATTTCCATTGTTTTCACCATCTTTCAATTTAGTATTGATGTAATGCACATCGTCACGCCGAGGAAGGTGATTAGGGGCGTAAGGAAGGAATCATTTAAAGTTCCTCGGCATGACGACAAGCATCACTTGCCGCTCACATGAAATGTGATATAATATCTTTATCGAAATGTAATTTGTTAAGCGGTTAACGTTCCAGCGTTAGCTGCTTTTTCTTTTACTTTTAAAAATGGGCGGTTTACTTCAATTACGTTTTTTATCCACTCGTCCCATTCTGCTAATTCCTTTTTGCCTTCTTCTGTTGAAGCTGCTTCCTTTAAATCCAGCCATAATCGACTTACATTTTTTGCTTTCATCATTTTTGTAAAGATACAAAATTGAATCATACGATTGACCTCCTATTTTCTAAAAAAACCTGAATGTTATTGCTTCCATCACCAGCTTCTTGTTATAGTCATCCAGATAATCCATATTGCTCAAATCTATTTTTCCGTCATTGGTATATAGATGGATAGCCAGATTTAGTAGGAATTTTTCAGACTGCGACCATTTACTTGCAGCCCTTTTTAAAGCTGTGGTATCTATCAATCCATGTTCCATATCAAAGTATTTTGTTGTAAAAAGAGTGTTTAGTTTTGCATTCTTTTGAAACAAATGAATAACTGGTTTCCAGTATTGATCTCTCGCGATATGACTTGGTATAGTAGCCATTCTTCCTCGCCCCTTTTCATATAAATATGTAGCTGATAAAGCCTCCCAGTAGTGTTGTTAAAGTTTGAATAACTGTAGTAACATCAACACCGCATAAGACTGCTGCCAAAACCTCAGGCGCTTGTGTCGCTTGGAACCACCTGATAGCATCTGATATTTTTAATTCCATCTTGTCATTTTCAACTTTCGATATTGTTGAGCGCGGCATGAACATTATTTCTGCTAACGCTTCTTGACTCAATCCCGATAGCTTTCGTGACTTTTTAAAAATTTGCCCCAACTGCATAGTCACCACCTCCTCTCTATGTTCTAAATCAGAACATGTTCAAGCGTTGAACAGAATCTATGAATACATAGTTTTAAAATAAATAGTAGAAGGAAGATGATTTAGTAGATTTTTCGCGACACCCTATCTATAGTTTTGCGGTTGTTCACTCAACCACTGTAATAAAAATTTTTCTGTTTGCTTGGCTGGAAACAACCATTTTCTACCGACTCTAAATTTTTGAAACCGTTGGTCAAAGAAAAATTTTTCTTTTATAAAAGGCTCACTCATGCAAGTTTGGCGACACAATTCCTTCATATCCCAGAACACTGTGCGATTTGCTATTTCATCAAGATGTTTTTGCAACTCTTCATGGAATTGTTGTTCAATCTGGCGTTCATCGATTTTTACACTTAGCAACTAGATCACCTCCTGAGCTACTAATTTGAATGATTTACCACTTTCTTGTAGAAACATGTCATTGAAGAACTAATACTTCGGCGAGTGTACGTTCTTCAATTTACAAGGAAGGTGGTGAAATCAATGTCCAAAAGTGATAAATAATTAGCTGTTGAATTAACGGTCACGTTGCTAAATCATTGGTCAAATGATAAGTACACCAATACCGGTAGGCTTGCTAAGGCAGCAACCGCTAATGATGTGGCAGCTATTACAAAAAGTTTTTACGAAATTCTAAAAAAATTAGACGAATAGCCTATTATCTAACTCCGAGTGAAGAAGTTTAATAGCTTTGGCGAGCTCTTCTTCACTCCAACCCTCTTTTTCAGCAAGGGAAACAATTTTTTGAGCGATTTCGACAGTCCTTTTAATTTTCATCACGACTCACTCCTTTCAGGCTGTTGTTTTGATACAGGATTCACGCTCCGATTGTCGAATTAAGACAGGTAAGGGGGTGAAAACATGAATGATAAGTTTACATTAGTAACTACTATTTCTGGTAAAACCTATAAATTTAGAGTAGAGCCAACAGCGAATATGCTGATTGATTTGCCGAACAAAATAATTATTGGTGTAGTTAGTTCTATTTCTCGAATTGATTGCTATTTACCTGATAAAAATGACATTTATCATTATGCTGGTGACTTAGGTTTTCAAAATGATAAAGGATTGTACTCTATTAATTTTCACAGTAGAGCTATAGCTGGATTAAGTTTTAACCGCTCCACAGTTCCAATACCTAGAAAAAGCAATAGCCTTTGTGATGTAAAGATTGACCTAGAAATTGATAAGTCGTCTGAATGGTTCAAATCACTTACAAAAGATTTTTAATTTTCGTTTGAAATCTTTTCGACTGTTTCAATAAAAGATTCAATCATCTCAGCATCTGAAATATCTTGTTCAGTAACACTGTTAGTAAGTTCTCTGACATACTTTTCAACTGTTTCTAAAATTGCAAACAACTTTGAAACAACAGAACTGTTATCACAAGTCGCCGCTGCCAAGGCGACTTGGTCCTTAAGATATGCAACACGTTTTTCAAGTTCAGCTATTTTACGTTCGTTCACCATGTTTCACTCCTTTCAGGCTGTTTCTGGTTTGTTTAGCTCCACCCCCACTATTGAAAGGAGGTGAAATAAATGAAAAAGGTTTATGCCAATCTTCTCGGTGAATGGGTTAATCTTTCTGAAGATGATAATTGTGTGATGGGACCTCATAAAACTTCCCCTTTTATTTGGTGGGAAGAAAATGCTGAGATTTATAGCCCATTAAGAAAAAGGAAACCAGACACCATGTATGAGTTAGATTACGTTTGGATTTATTACAAAGGTAAGGAATATCGAATTAACCCTATCTTCATCCAGATTGTTGTGGATTGAATCAACCCTAGGAATCGCTATATTTTCGAAGATTAAATTCAAGTTCAAGATTTCTTTTTAGTTCAGATAAGTCGTCAAGCTCCACCTTGGCGGCTTTAGAACTAAAAATCATGTCTACCTGATGTTTAATCCTTGACCATTCATATTGCTTTAGACCAACAAGTTGCTCAGTAAGAATTGCAATTTTTTCTTGATTCATTTACACCATCCTTTAGGCTGTTTCGGGTTTGTTCAACACATTTTTACCGCTCATATCGTGCGTTTTGTGTTCAAAAAAAATTTCTTGAACAGTAGCTTTGTAATACTCGGCTAGTCTCATCTTAATTTCATCACGTGGTATTCTCTGTCCGTTTTCGTACATTTGTAGTGCGCTAATACTTATTTTAACGGCGTTAGCAACTTCTTCTCTTGGTATATCACCACGTAACTTTAATAGTTTTTTTCCTATACGCTTTTTATTCATTTTCACCACCCCTTCCGCACATATCGTGCTCTATTGTCTTTATAATACACCGCACGATATGTGTTGTCAACACATTTTGTGCGTTTTGTTTAAAAATAACACGAAGCGTGTTACTATAGTTTTAATAAATGTTTTATTTAGGAGAATTATTATGGATACACTCGGGGAACGCCTTAGATATTTAAGAAAAGAAAAAGCAAAATTATCTCAAGAAAAGTTAGGGAAATTGTTTGGCCTAAGTGAAAGCGCCATTGGTATGTATGAAAGAAATGAAAGAAAGCCCGATTACGAAACTTTAAATAAATTTGCAGACTTTTTTGGTGTTACGACTGACTATTTACAAGGAAGAACAGATACACCTTCTCAAACAACAAAAAACGAACTGCCAGAGCTGACAGCAAAGGATGAGCGTGATATTAAGAAAAAACTGCAAGAAATGATAGATAATTTAAATGGTAAAGATGGGTATGCAGCTTATGATGGTAAAACTTTAGACGATCTTGATGAGGAAGATCGCGAACTATTAATCGCTTCATTAGAAAACTCATTGAGAATTGCTAAAAGGATTGCTAAAGAAAAATTCACACCTAAAAGATATAAAAAATAGGGGCTAATTCGTATGGGGACTATTAAACAAAGAGTAGTTGCACTCATAAAGAAACATGGTACAAACTGCCCTTTTAAAATTGCTAAAGGGCTAGGAATACAAATTCACTATGAAAACCTTGGCTCAACACTCGGTTATTACAGCAAACATTTCCGCATCCCCATCATACACATCAACGAATCTGCAGCGGAACATGAACAAAAATTCATATGTGCTCACGAACTCGGTCATGCCATCTTAGATCCCGACACAAACACATCATTTTTAAAAGTACATACTTTTTTCTCAACTGACAAAAAAGAACGTGAAGCTAACACCTTTGCCGTTGAGTTATTGATCCCAGATGAAGTTCTATATGAATATGAAAACACGAATCTATCAATTTATGAAACTTGTGAAATATACGGAGTGTCAAAAGAAATGGCTACATTAAAATGTTTCTCAAAAAAGGGAGATAGATATGGGTATTTTTGATTTTTTGTTTAAGTCAAAACAAAAGAATGCTCACCCAGAACCAAAGTCACCTCAAGAAGAAATAGAAGTTAGTGAATGGGATAACGAGTACTATCATATTTCGTTAAATGAGTATGATTACAGAGGAAAAGCCTTTTATTCACCTAACAAAAAATTCATTGCCTCTGGAAACAAAAACAGAGTAGTCTTTGTAGATGTAGAAAATAAAACTGTATTATTTGATTACGATATTTTTAAAAATGTAGATTTTACTTCTATTAGAGTAACTGACCATCCTTTTATATTAGTTAGAGATATAATAAGTATTGGTGATAATCTCACCAACGATTTTTATATTTTAAATAAACGTTCGGATATTGTTTTTAGAAGTAACGTAAATGCTCATATTTACTGTATGGGTATTTCAAGTGATGGAAAATATGCTTGTATTCAAACTTGTAATGAATGTGAAATTATAGTCTATGACATAGAGCTCCAAAAAATATTTCATAAGTGGATACCAACTATAAATGGATTAACGTCTGAAATCAATGTTGACCCTTTTAATATGATTATTACTTTATCTCAATACGGCGAAAACTTTGATTATACTTTTAAAGGTGATTTTTTAGACCAACAAAAATGGTATGAATATAGAAAAAACTGTTCCATTCCGACATTACGATTAAATGTAGCTTATGAAATAATTGATGCATTATTTAAAACACCTAAAAACGAACAACTCCTTAGTGATTATCAAGAAGCTTTATCTATCATCGACTCTGCTTTAGAAATAGGAGTTTATGATAAAGATAGGGCGTTTGCATACAGAAAAATCGGGGAAGTCTATGATAAAGTTGTGGACTACAAAAATGCATTAGAGAATTATAAGAAGGCAATCTCTCTAAATGAAAAAGTTGGAGTAAAAAGAAGAATAAATACTTTAGAAAAAATTATTAATTCTTAAAAACATGATGTGAATTGGAAAGGTCAAAGTGACGAAGCGTAGGTTTTAAAAGTAAATTATATTAAAGGGAGACAAAAACGAATGGTAATCTTTGATTTTTTATTTAAAAGATCAAAGCAAGTTCACCATGATACTGCATCTGTAGATAAAAATGAGGATTACTCATGGCTTTGGACTGATTACGAACGCACTAAGCAATACTTTTTAAATAAAGAGCACCAATATAAAGATGATGATCCGTATCAACTTCATTTTACCTATAATAAATTAATTAAATTATATGACCGTTATACTATAAACTAGTAGCAAAGGGGCATTCCCTATGATAGGAGAAAGACTTAAAAAATTACGTGGAAAAATGTCGCAAGAAGAAGTTGCAACTAAAATCGGTATCTCAAGGGCACGATTATCACATTATGAAACCGGTAGAAGTGAACTTGATACTGAAATATTAAAGAAGTTAGCAGATTTTTATAATGTCTCTACGGATTACTTACTCACTGGAAAAGATACGAGTGAATTCGTAAAAACTCATAGTATTGATAATCGTTCAACAGATAAAGACGAAAAAGACATCGCCAAGCGCCTAGAGCAAATCAGAAACGACATAGAGCATTCTGATGGATTAGCCTTTGACGGCGAGCCGCTATCTGACGAAGCAAAAGAGTCAGTCATGGAAGCGATGGAATATATCGTGAGAACGACGAAGAAAATCAACAAGAAGTATACGCCCAAAAAACATAGAGAGGATAACCTGGAGGAATAGTAAATGGGAATTTGGAGTAAAGTAACCAGTTTTTTTAAATCTAAGAAATCAGTTAATAAACAAAGCCCAAACAACGACTTATTACCGACCGCAGGAACATTCCAACAGCAAGTAGAACACGATGACCAAAAAGCAGTTGATAACCAAAACACAAATAACAACTTATTACCAACCGGAAGAACATTTCAACAGCAAATAGAACATGATTATCAGAATGCGGTTGAGTATTATAAAAATTCACCTAATCCAAAGTTCCATCGTTCTTCTAAAGAGGAAAATTTAGCATTTAATTTTTCTAGCAGGTACTCTGGAATTATAGGCACACTTGAAGCCAATGTCTACCATGAATCGAATAAAGTATTTGGTATTTGGACAATTGACGATAGAATCGAACAATGTAAAAAGGCGATCGCCGCCTACGAAAAACTACAGAAGTTTTGCCTTTCCAAAGGAAAAGGTGGACAAATTCACTTTGAAGATATGTGGGAGCATTGTCACAACAGCAATAATCCAAATTTCAGATATATTGAACAAGTCGAGGAAGAACTAGACTACTTAACTAACAATTATCATGAGGCAACGGAAAAGTTACAAATAGAAAAATTAAAATATGAAAAAAAGGAACGAATTAAAATATTTAAGAAAACAGCAGATAAAGTTCTGATTGATTTAATTACAGAAAATAACGGAATTCTTCAAAAAGACCTTTATAAACAATTCGATAATGAATACAAGACAACAATAAATAGTACATTAAAAAAACTACATGAATCTGGAATAATTATTAGGGTTAAGGAAGGAAATACTTATAAATTACTCCTGAATAGATAGATATACACCGAAAAAGTATAAAGAGGATGATACCGAATGAATAACGAATTAAAGGCGATGCTTGAATCAGTAATAAATGATGCATTGAAGCCAATTAATGAAGAATTAAAAATGATTAAATCGCAATTAGAGGAAAACACTGGCATAACTAAGGCTATCCGTGATCGTCAGGAAGAAACAGATGCAAAACTAGAAGCGCTAACAATGGATGTCCATAAACTTCACGGTGAGCTAACTTCACTAAAAGAGGGACAAGAACGACAGGATAAAATACTTGAATCACTCTCTATGCGTTCCTTAGAGCAAGAAACAGACATCCGTGAGCTAAAGCGCATTAAATAGACAGCCAAGAATTAAAAACCATCGAATATATCGTAAGAACGACGAAGAAAATCAATAAAAAGTATGCGCCAAAAAAATATAGAAGGATGAAAATTGATGAATGAACAAATATTACAACAAATACTAAACCAAATGACAGCTATGCAGGAAGAATTTAAAGGGATTAAAAATGAAATGAAAACTCGCTTTGACCATCTGGATAGTGAAGTTTTCGAGATAAAAGAAGCTGTACACCGTATAGAACTTAGCCAGCCTGAAGACATACTTTCATTAATGGAGCAGATCCGCAACAAATTAGAGGATAAAACGGAAGTATTAAATAAGCGAGTATATAACGTTGAAACAGAAGTTCAACGATTAAGTCGGCAATAGTAAACTACATTGTGAGAACAACAAAGAAAATTAACAAGAAGTATGCGCCGAAGAAGTATAGAGAAGATAACCAAGACGGGGAATCCGATAGGTGAAATAGAGGTGCAGGCATATGAAAATAGAACAATACCTCAATGAACGCCTTGATGACCAAATTAACTGGTATGATAAAAAAAGCATTTGGCATCAAAAAATATACAAGCGGTTAAAAATAACACAAATCATTTTATCTGCTGCTATTCCGTTTTTAGCTGGATACATTGATAGTATTAAATGGTTGGCAATAATAGCTGGCTCAATGGGAGTAATTATTACATGCATCGAGGGAGTATTATCTCTTGGAAAACATCATGAGAATTGGATTGAATATCGTAGCATTTGCGAAACACTGAGACATGAAAAGTATATGTATCTAACTAAAACTGGTATTTATAGAAATGAAGACTCGTTCGGTAACTTAGTAGAAAGAATCGAAACAATTATATCTAAAGAAAACGTAAATTGGGCAAGTATGAATTATGGGGATAACAAAGAAAACGGAGGAGATTAATCATGGCTAAGAAAATATTTGTTAGTTACCATTCAGCAGCGGAAGATACAAGGTATAAAAATTTGTTAGTAGCATGGTCTGAACATGACAATGGTTTTTTCGATATTAAATTCAATGATACTTCCGTTGGTGTATCAATAAATTCAAACAATGCTACTTATATTAAAAGTGTAATAAAAGGGAAAATTTCAGAGAGTTCAGTTTTTCTTTGTCTAATTGGTAAAGATACGCATAAAAGCGATTGGGTACAATGGGAAATAGAGAAAGCTGTTGAATTAGGTAAAAAAATTGTTGCTGTAAAGATTGATAGTTCCTATACTTCGCCTGATAACATTTATGGAATCGGTGCAATTTGGGCAATGAGCTTTACCTATGAAGCGATAAAGAAAGCTCTAAATGACTAATTTTATTCTATTGGTGAATAAGTAGCTTCAAAAATATCTGGCTTCACAGGATATTGTTCACCTTTTATACCGGTAACAATCCAATCACCAGGAGAAGCTGTCATTAAGCCTTCAAGCGTTTCTATTTTTGTTTCGGTAAAAACTTGATAAGCTTCAATAATAACAGGATTTTTGATGAATTTCTTACGTTTATACACTATCACCACCACCTCAAACAAATTATACATTAAACAAGATTGGTATGCATCTGATAAAATAGTTCACTTAAATTTAATTGAAAGGACGAAAATGAATGAATAATGAATTAAAAGAAATGTTGCAATCTGTACTAAAAGAGGCATTAGGTCCAATTAATGAAGATTTAAAGGAAATTAAAAATGATGTTCGTTCTTTAGACAGTAAAATAGATACACTATCCGAAAAAATAGATGCTCACCAAGTCGCAAATATAAATTCGGATACCATTTTGCTAACTGAAATCCGCTCCATCCGCGAAGGTGTTGTATTCGTAAATAGGAAGGTGGCAGATGCTGAATTAGAACTTAATATGATGAAACAAGGCAACAAACAATAGCGCTAGTAATTCTATTCAAAAGGAAACTGAATCGTATGAGCTGGATCAATGAAATTGTACAAGACCTAATAGAAAAGTATAGAACTAACAATCCTTTTGAACTAGCTGACTATTTGAATGTTCATGTAGTTTTCTGGGATCTTCATGAAGAAGTCAACGGATTTTATAAGTATGACAGAAGAAACAAGTACATTATTATCAACAACAACCTAGATGAAACCTCACAAAAATTCACATGCGCCCATGAACTTGGGCATGCGAAACTACATCCTAGAACAAACACCCCATTTTTAAGGAAGAATACCTTTTTTTCTACTGGCAAAATCGAACGAGAAGCGAATGAGTTTGCTACTTATCTCCTTCTCTATGATAAAAATTTAGAAGATTATGAAACTAGGTTTGATGTTTTAAAAGAATGCGGCGTTCCGTATGAGATGGAGAGGTTTTTGTAAGCATTAATTTATAGATTCTTATTTAAGCGAGGTGAAATCCTTGGACATTAACACCATAAATGAATTAATAAATTGTCTAAAAAGAATAATTAATAATTCCTCTGTGATAGATATCCCAAAAAGTGGGACTTCAGATAAGTTAGAACTCAAAAGTAACTCGTTCTACTTCTTTGTTGATATAAACAGAAAAGGCAGAAAGAAGCCACAATGTACATTCCAACTAAGAGAACAGCAACACAAGGATAAACCATTGCTTAGATTAGATATTATAGGCCCGCCACACCCAAACCCACCAGGTGATTATCCTTTAGCTGGGGAAGTAATAAAATGCCCGCATTTACATATTGCACATCATGAATATGGGGATAGTATAGCCTATCCTTTAGATCATGACTTTGCTAAAATGTACTTGACGAAGGAAGAATTAAATGAAATTACTATTTTATTAAGGAAATTTTTAGAACGCTGTAATGTTGGGAATATTAATGAATATACGTATAATTATCAATCAGAATTATTGAATTAATCATAAGTAGGAGGTGCATATCAATGATAGATCAATTAAAAATGCTATATAATGAATGGAATCAAAAAAAGATTGAATTTGAGGATTTTAGTTCGTTTATTGAAATAACTACTCCTTTCGTTGATATGCATCATGATTATATTCAATTATTTTTAACAAAAGAGAATAATACTTTTATAATATCTGACGATGGGCACATACTTAATGAACTTGAAATGTTAGGAATTGACGTTAAAAAAACTCAAAAAAGAAAAGAGTTTTTGTATATTTGTCTAAAGACATTCGGAGTAAAAATAGACCATGCTACGAATGAACTATTTGTATCTTTCGAAAACTTAATTGAATACCCGGAATGGCAGCATCGCTTAATTCAATGTCTTTTAAGGATTTCAGATATGCTATTAACATCAAGGAACACTGTCATTAGCATATTTACAGAAGAAATCGAGAATTTCTTCTTAGATAAAGGTGTCCTATTTAATGAAGGTCCAAGTTATACTGGGTTGTCTGGAAAGACTCAACATTTTGATTTTTCTCTACCAAGATCAAAAACAAGAAATGAAAAGCTAATAAGAGCAATTAACGTACCTTCCGCAGACAGTTATGTTAGTCCGTTATTTGCATGGATGGACATTAAGGACGTCAGAAAAAATTCGGAATTTATCGTTATTGCTAATGACACGAAAAAACGATTAACAAAAAGTTTTTTAGAGCCTTTTCATAATTACTCAGTTGACGTTTTCAAATGGTCAGAGAAGGAAGAGTGGGTTGAAAATTTAAAAACAGTTAGCAACTCCTAAGAGTAAATAGCCATTTTATGTGGCTATTTATATTACACTTTTACAGAACATACATTCTTGAAGGAGTGATTTTATTGGCTAGTTTCAGAAAACGTGGTAGCACATGGCAATATAGAGTGTCATATGTAGATAAACGTACAGGAGATAAAAAGGAAGCTGTAGCAAGTGGATTTAAATCGAAACCTGAAGCAAAGTTGGCAGCTGCCGAAATGGAACGAAAAATTAAAAAAGGATTTGATCCTGGCTCATCTGAACAAAACTTATCAGAGTATATTGAATGGTGGTTTGAAACCTATAAAAAAGGAACTGTTGAATATAATACAGAAAAAAACATTAGAACACACATCCGTATGATATCTGACAGAATTGGTTATATGCCACTTAAAGAGATCGCGAGGCCGAACTATCAAAAATTCATTAATGATTTGGCTAAAGATTATTCAAAAAGTACAATTCAGCGAATGAATTCGACTATTAGTGAAGCTTTCAATGAGGCTATTGACTTAGACTTAATGTACAAGAATCCTGCTTCAAGAGTAAGTTATCCAAAAACAGCAAAACAATCAAAGCGAAAACAAAAGTTCCTTGAATTAGATGATTATGTTATCTTAATTAAACACGCAAAAGAAGACTGGTTAAATGATTATCCACAGTATCTGTTTATTACACACACTCTAATGGCCACAGGTGCCCGTATAGGAGAGATTTGTGCTTTAACGATAGATGACATTAACATAGAGAAAAAGACCTTAAAAATCGATAAAACATTCGTCAGAGAGCAAAAACAATATTCAGTTAAACCGACAACAAAAACTGGCGAAAGCGGTGAAAGAATCATTTCTATAGATGACCATACAATCGACCGTTTAAGTGAATGGCTTAAAATTAGAGCTGAGATTGTTATGAAATTTAAAAAGCGTCCAAATTTTTTATTTATTAATTCAATGGGCGAACATATAAAAATGGCTAATTACGGAAGTGCCCTTGAAACTTTATGCCGCAGACATAAATTAATGCACACATCACCTCATATGTTTAGACATACTCACGAAACAATTTTATGGGAATCAAACGTCTCAGACATTAATTACATTGGAGCCCGTCTTGGTGATACCGATAAATCAATTTTATTAAATACGTATGGACATATGTCGAAGCGATCTGAACAGCTAAACAATGAAAAAGTAAATAATTTTATGCGTAACTGGTTAGAGAACATTCAGTAAAAAAATAAGGCTTTTTTCGAAGAAGTCGGACAAAAGTCGGACATTTATCCATTAAAGCTTCGAAAAAGCCTTATATATCAATACTTTAGCGCCCTCGGAGGGAATCGAACCCCCAGTACAAGAACCGGAATCTTGTGTGTTATCCATTACACCACGAGGGCAAACATGACGAATTTTATTATAAGGAAGATTTCACTATTTTGCAAGGGGTCAAGAGCAATAACTGGCTTCGAATATACTCGAAGGTATAAAATAATAACGGTGTTCATAAAATGGTTTAAATTCAAGCAATTTAGGCTATCATGAAAAAGTCGAAATAATGCAATACATCTCGTTTGACCTTCATTGACCATGCATGTATAGTTAAATTTAGAAGCTAATCAAAGATAGAGGAGGATTTTTTATGAATATGCATTTAATTCCTACGGTTATCGAGCAAACGAATCGTGGAGAAAGAGCTTATGATATTTATTCACGACTATTAAAGGACAGAATTATTATGTTAGGAACTGCTATTGATGACACCGTTGCGAACTCAATCGTGGCCCAGCTTTTATTCCTAACAGCAGAAGATCAAGACAAAGACATTTCAATATACATAAATAGCCCAGGTGGGTCGATTACGGCGGGTATGGCTATTTATGATACAATGCAGTTCATTAAACCTGATGTTTCAACAATTTGTATTGGTATGGCTGCATCAATGGGCGCATTTCTCCTTAATGCCGGTACAAAAGGCAAACGCTTTGCCTTGCCAAATAGTGAAATTATGATTCACCAGCCACTAGGCGGTACGCAAGGACAGGCAACTGATATCGAAATTCATGCAAAACGAATTATTAGAATGCGCGAAAAATTAAATGCGATTATGGCAGAAAGAACTGGTCAACCGATTGAAATCATCAACCGTGACACAGAAAGAGATAATTTCATGGATGCTGAGCAAGCACGTGAATACGGCTTAATTGATAAAGTCATTACAAAAAGCTCTGACGAAGAGAAAAAATAAAGAACACTAAAAAGCTGACTCAAAAGAGGGAGTGAGAGCCCCTCCTGAGTCAGCTCTTTTATAGCAAAAAAGCTTTAATATAATTTTTGTAATCCAATATTAATGATGATCTTTTTCTATAAATCCAGCAAGTTTTGCGATAGCCTCTTTTTCATCATGACCATCTGCAATCAGCTTGATGTCTGCGCCAGATTCTACTGCTAAACTCATAAGACCCATTATGCTTTTCGCATTCACTTTCTTTCCTTCCTTTTCTAAAAAAACATCAGAAGAAAAGCGATTGGCTTCTTGAACAAATAATGCTGCTGGACGAGCTTGCAGGCCCGTCTTTAGCTTTACAGTAACCGTCTTTTCTATCAAAATTTTCTCCTCCTTGTTTATACACAACCCCATTTTATTTTCATTGTAACAAAGTGAACTAATAAATTTAAATGGTTTCACCTATTCGTAACTTTTCAGCAATTTCATCTATCTTTCGTAAGCGATGGTTAATGCCAGATTTACTAATCTGTCCACTTGATACCATTTCTCCTAATTCTTTAAGGGTAACATCCTGATACGTAACTCTTAATTCAGCAATTTCACGAAGTTTATCAGGAAGCACATCAAGTCCAACCGTTTCTTGAATATAACGAATATTTTCCACTTGCCTTATTGCAGCTCCAATTGTTTTATTCAAGTTTGCCGTTTCACAATTAACTAGGCGATTAACGGAATTGCGCATATCGCGGACAATTCGGACATCCTCAAAATGTAGTAACGCCTGGTGGGCTCCAATAATATTGAGGAGCTCACTGATTTTTTCCCCTTCTTTTATATAAGCAATATAACCTTTCTTTCGCTCTAATGTTTTAGCATTTAAGCTAAATGAATTCATTAATTCACATAGTGAACGATTATGTTCTTCATATAATGAAAAGATTTCTAGATGGTAAGAAGATGTTTCTGGATTATTGACTGACCCACCCGCTAAAAAGGCTCCTCGTAAATAAGAGCGTTTACAACATTTTTTTTGTGAAAATTCATTCGATATTGATCGGATAAACTGGAAATTTTCACCGAGTATCCCGAGCTGCTCTAGAATCTCTTTTGCTTGCTGAACCAATCTAACAATATAAACATTATTTTTTTTCAGCCTCATTTTCTTTCGAACTAATAGTTCAACAGAAATATTATACTCCCTTTTTATCAAAGTGTATATTCTTCTTGCTATAGCTGCATTTTCTGTTTGGACATCGACAATAATTTTACGATTCATAAAAGACATCGATCCATTCATGCGGATAAGTGCGGAAAGCTCTGCTTTTGCGCAACATTTTTTTATATCAAGTGTTGTTAATTCTTTTTTAGTCTCAGAAGCAAAAGACAAATTCTCACACCCCCTTCTACAATAATGAATATATGACGCTTGCTATCTTTTCAGTATCATGGCGAATCACACCATTTTGAATCTGCAATAAATCTTTATTAATGATTTCGAGCCCAAATGTTTGCAACTTTTCCAAATCATATTCAACAGGCTGAGCATTTTCTAAGCGGTATCTTTGCAAAATTTCAGTAGGAATTGGTGTGTCATTGACGATAATACTGTCCAAAAATGCACATTTTAAATGGTCATACATTGCCTTGACATGGTCACTAGCTGAAAAATCATTCGTTTCACCAGCTTGTGTCATGACATTGCACACATAAATTTTCCTTGCTTTGGAACGGCAGAGCTCTAGGCCGATTTTTTTTACAAGTAAATTAGGTAAAATACTTGTATATAAGCTGCCAGGTCCAATAATAATCATATCTGCATTGTTTATTTCGGCCAAAGTTTCAGGGAGCGGGTCAACATCTTGTGGTGATAGGAAAACACGCTTTATTTTTTTATTTGCATCAGGAATTTTCGATTCGCCTGTTACAACGGTCCCATCTTCCAATTCAGCATGCAGAATAATGCCACGATTAGCTGCAGGCAAGACCTTCCCTTTGACATTGAGAACCTTACTCATTTCACGGATACCGCTTACAAAGTCACCAGTAATGCTCGTCATGGCAGCAAGCAATAAATTGCCTAAGGCATGCCCTGATAATCCATTCCCATTCCTGAAGCGATGTTGAAACAAGCTTTCTATCAATGGTTCAACCTCTGACAAAGCCGCGAGTACATTGCGTACATCACCGGGGGGCGGTATTTGTAAATCATCACGAAGCCTTCCGGAGCTCCCCCCATCATCTGCCACTGTAACAATCGCAGTGATATCGATTGGATAGCGCTTTAGACCACGAAGAAGGACCGGCAACCCTGTTCCCCCACCAATCACTACAACCTTGGGCAATTTTCTCCATTCCATGTATAGTTACCTTTTTCCCTTCCGTTTTTCAATATCTCGGTGACTGCGATTAATAATATAATCCTTTTCAAAATGCTTTCCAATATATTCAGCAAGTGTTACAGAACGATGCTGCCCACCTGTACAGCCAATGGCAATGACGAGTTGACTTTTCCCTTCCCGCTTATAATGCGGAAGCATAAAGGCTAATAAATCAATTAGTTTTTCAAGAAATTTGTGTGTTTCTGGCTGTTTTAACACATAAGAGGAGACCTCTTCGTCAAGACCTGTTTTTGGTCGAAGCGAATCAATATAATGGGGATTTGGTAAAAAACGCACATCAAAAACTAAATCGGCATCAATTGGTAGCCCATACTTAAAACCAAATGAAATAACATTTACACTAAAGATTTGTTGCTTTTCTTTTGCAAATCCGCTAATAATTTTTTCACGAAGCATCCTTGGCGTCAGCTCAGAAGTATCAATGATCTGCTGTGCCCGACCCTTCAATTCATCAAGAATTTCTCTTTCATATTTAATCCCTTCTAACGGCAAGCCACTTTTTGCTAACGGATGTGACCGTCTTGTTTCTTTATAGCGGCTTACCAACACTTGATCACTTGCATCTAAAAATAGAATTTGTGGTGTAATCCAGTTCAATTCGCTCATACTGTCAATGGCATCAACTAATGTGTCAAAAAATCCTCGCCCACGCAAATCCATTACTAAGGCAATCTTATTCATTTTGTTGCCGGACTCTTTGACCAATTCCATAAATTTCGGTATTAATGTTGGAGGTAGGTTATCGACACAAAAGAAACCAAGATCCTCAAAGCTTTGGACAGCAACCGTTTTGCCTGCTCCACTCATCCCAGTTATAATGACCATTTGAACTTCTTGATTAGCTGTACTCATGTATATATCTCCTTAAGAGTGATCTAAACGATATGAAATCAATTCATGTTTTGCTGTATATGTAAAGGTACCGTAAACTGTTCCATTGCCATTCATGCAATGCTCAAGAATATAATAATCACCGGGTGCCATTGGTAACTGTAACACCTCGTCAATTGCATGCCATTTTATCTTTCCTTCTCTTGATTCGTCAAGGTTAACCCCATCATATTGGTCAGCAACGAACGTAAACATCATCCACTCTGATATAACCTTGTCGTCTTCTTTAATATTTATTGTAAAAATCCCTTTAATCATCGGATTTTTTAACGTGATACCTGTCTCTTCAAGATATTCACGAATGACAGATTCTTTTACGGATTCACCCAATTCCATCTTACCACCAGGCGCAACCCACCAGCCGCGTCTTGGCTTTTGAAGAAGGAGAATTTTGTTACCATTTCGTAAAACACAGTTCGTTATTCGCTGCAAAATTTTCACCTCTTTTTCCGGTGGTTTCCCTAAATATAATTATACTATTATTACGAAGAGGTAACAATTTTCTTCATTTTTACAATAAAAAAGAGAGGCTGTCTTATAAAAGTTAGATAGCGCGCATCTCAATGTAATTGATTTGCAAGATTGCGTAGATACCTAACTTTATGAAGACAGCCCCTTTCTATATATATGTGTAAGGGGGCTTTATTATCATTTATCATACCCGATAATTGTTTCATATATATTACAGTTTTATTAAGCGGTTGTTAAAATTTTGAAATTTTATGCTTTTATTTTTTCATTTAGTTCTTCAATATAATGTTGTGCGCTTTGAGCGGCAATACTACCATCACCTGTTGCCGTAACAATTTGACGAAGCATTTTTTCTCTAATATCACCAGCAGCAAAAATTCCTGGCACTTTTGTTTCCATCAATTCATTTGTTTCAATATAACCATTTTCGTTTGTAATCCCGATATTTTTGAAAGGCTCACTTAGCGGTACGAGACCTACATAAATAAACAGTCCGTCTGTTTTAAAGTTGCGTTGTTCGCCGGTCTTTACATCTTCAATTGTGATGCTCGAAACCTTGCCATCTGTCCCATTTATTTCTTTTGGTATATGGTTCCAAATGAAATCCATTTTTTCGTTATCAAAGGCACGTTTTTGCAGGATCTTTTGGGCGCGCAATTCATCACGACGATGAATTAATGTTACCTTTGAAGCAAAGCGTGTTAAATATATACCTTCTTCAACGGCTGAGTCTCCCCCACCAATCACTACTAATTCTTTTCCTTTAAAAAACGCTCCATCACAAACAGCACAGTAAGAAACACCGCGGCCACTTAGTTCCTTTTCACCAGGGATATTTAAGCTTTTATGCTGTGCACCTGTTGCAATAATAACTGTTTTTGCTTTATATTGTTTATTTCCACAGTCAACAATTTTATATAAATCTTCATTTATAATTTGTTTAATTTCCCCATAGGCATATTCTGCACCAAATTTTTTAGCGTGTTCAAACATTTTTGTCGATAATTCAGGACCTAAGATTGATTCATACCCGGGGTAATTTTCAACATCTTCGGTGTTTGCCATTTGTCCACCTGGCATCCCACGTTCAATCATTAATGTTGATAAGTTTGCTCTAGACGTATAAACAGCTGCAGTCATTCCTGCCGGTCCTGCTCCTGCAATGACGACATCCCAAATTTTTTCCTCACTCATGTTCTTACACTCCTTTGCATATTTACGTAGTTAGATTAGGTTGAGGTGTTCAAGAGTTTTTCTCAGATACCCTATACCCTATCACCTATATTATATAGTGTACCTAAATCCCACGTTTCCGTCTATTAAAAAGCTCAGGAGCTTAGCGCATGCTTTTGCACCAACTGCCTCTAGTTTACGCTCGCACCATCGGATGAAAGGATTTACACGGCAATTAAACAAGTTCTGTTACATAATGAATATATTTTCTTAAAGTAGAAGAAGAAATTGTATATTTCTCAGCGATTTCCTTCTGAGTGATATGATAATCCTCCGCTTTTAGACAGCAATATTCAATCGCAGCAGACCAAGCATGACTATTTTTCAAGCTAATTGGTAAATGAAGCGCATTTATTAGTATTCTAAACCATAACATATAAAATTTATGTTCTAGCTCCTGCGATGATGTACATTGCTCCGAAAGAGCCTCAATGACATGTAAACCTTCCGTTAAGCGCAAGTGAATCTTCCCGCTTTTATCCGCTAGCTTATTCAACATTAAATTTGTAAAGTCTTTAATAATGTCAGATTCATGATTAGTCATGACAATCAAGTTTACTTCCTCTAACAACTTAATATTTCCTGATTCCCTTAATAAAAACAAAATTAATAACTTCTTTTCCTCGCTATCTGTTTCCTTAAACTGTTGAATCAATGACTGATAAATCGTATTTCCTTTATGTTCGTGGGATTGAACCTTTAACCATGGCTCAGCACCTTTTTTCTCGGGGTTGAACTTAATTACTTTCTGCCACATTTCTACGGCTAATTGCTTTCTGTCCGTATAGTAGGCAGAGACGCTAAGCCAATAATAAAATGCGCCATCCCCCTCATAACCAAACTTTTGTAACCAACGCAACCATTTGAAAGAATTTTCGTATTGTCCTAATAAAGCAAAGGTGATACCAAGCTTTGAACGATGGTCCATATCGATCGGGTAAACAACTTGTAATTGTTTAACAATATGGGCAACTTCCTTTTCACGGCCAAGATAATGATAATAAACAGCTAAATTGCATAAGGCATGAAGATTTCCTTCATTTTTCTTTAATACATCTTGGACAATTTTTATTGCTTTACTTACGTTGCCAAGATAAAAATGGGCAAGCGATAAGTTGTTATGGGCAGACCAAAATTCAGGATACTCCTTGACAAGCTTTTGCAGCATAATGCTCGCCTCTTTTAGCTTTCCATTCTCAAGTAGTTCCCTTGCTGTTTCCTGCTTAACGATTAGCTCATCTTCGTGACTATAAAGGCCTTCAAACTCACTTGTTTCAATACTTAAAAGTTCAAGTAAATCCTCTATATCTTCATTAAATTCACCATCTGGGGCAAAATTAAGATATTGTTTCGCATACTTTTTCGCTTCTTGAAATAAACCTAAATATGCACAATTATTAGCCAAAAACGAATAACATTCGTACATTTCAGGCTCTAGCTTTTCAACGATTTCCAGTAATATTGTATTGGAAGCATCGAATTCACCTAATTCAGCCAAAACAACGGCAAGCTGACACAAAAATACCGGTTCTTTTGAATCAAATTGAATAGCTCTTTCGAAATATTTTTTTGCTTTATAAAGCTCACGACGGCGATAATATTTAATACCTTTATTGAAAAAATACTCTCCATCTTGGGCAAACTGCACAATTTGCCCGATAGCGTGGTTCGTATGATATTTACGTGTTTCCATAAAACCTCCATAAAACGGCGAAGTAAAAGTTAACCGAGATTAGTATAACATACTTCGCCATTTGGTGCTTAAAGGATTTGACACATGTATTCTTCATTATGCTTCTTTTTTTATACCATGTCTTTCTACAAGCACCTTCAATACATCATCTAGTGGAAGTTTTTGTTCTCTTAACAAGACAAGCAAATGATAGATTAAATCGGCTACTTCCCATTTCAGTTCTTCTGGGTCACGGTTTTTCGCAGCAATAACGACTTCTGTAGCCTCTTCTCCAACCTTTTTTAGTATCTTATCAACGCCTTTTTCAAATAAGTACGTTGTATAAGCCCCTTCCGGCATTTCCGCTTCGCGCTCAGCAATTGTTTTTTCAAGCTCATTAATGATAGCAAAACGGTCAGATCCCGCTTGCGCTCCAGCTGCATCAGCAGCAACTAAAGAACCGCCAAAGCAGCTGTATGCACCTGTATGACATGCAGGACCTGCTGGAACGACTAAGACTACTAACGCATCCTGATCACAATCATATTTTATATCAATAATTTTTTGCGTATTGCCTGAAGTTTCGCCTTTATGCCATAGCTCCGCGCGAGAGCGACTCCAAAACCATGTTTCTCTCGTTTCCAGCGATTTTCGTAGCGATTCCTCATTCATATAGGCAAGAGTCAGCACTTCTTTCGAGACTGCATCTTGAACAATGGCTGGAATTAAACCTTTTTCATCAAATTTGACTTGTGAAACGTTCATCGAACATTCACTCCTTTTTTACGAAGATAATCTTTAACTTCTTTCACTGATGTTTCTTTATAATGAAAAATCGACGCTGCCAATGCTGCATCAGCTTTTCCTTCGACAAACGCATCAACAAAGTGATCGGCATTACCCGCACCTCCAGAGGCGATAACAGGAACAGATACAGCCTCACTGACCGCTTTTGTTAACTTGATATCAAAGCCTGATTTCTCTCCATCTTTATCCATACTTGTTAAGAGAATTTCACCGGCACCACGTTCAACTACTTCTTTTGCCCATGCGATTACTTCATACTCCGTCGCATTGCGGCCGCCATGTGTATAGACCCGCCATGAGCCTAACTCTTCGTCATACTTTGCATCGATAGCAATAACGATACATTGTGAGCCGAAAAATTTCGCACCCTCTGATATTAATTCCGGATTCTTAACAGCAGCCGTGTTTAACGAAACTTTATCAGCACCCGCACGTAAAATTCGCTTCATATCCTCTAGAGTGTTAATGCCTCCGCCAACTGTAAATGGAATCGCAAGCTTAGCCGCAACACGTTCAACAACATCAACCATCGTTTCACGGCCTTCATGGGAAGCAGAAATATCTAAAAATACAAGCTCATCTGCACCTTCTTTATCGTAAAACTCGGCCAACTCAACCGGATTACCGGCATCACGAAGCTCAACGAATTGGACACCTTTGACAACTCGTCCTTCTTTTACATCCAGACAAGGAATAATTCGCTTTGTAACCATTAACGATTCACCTCACTTAACGCTTCTTTTACTGTAAACTGTTTTGTATAAAGGGCCTTTCCAACAATCGCACCTGCAACGCCACTAGCTTCATATTCTTTTAGATTCACTAAATCTTGAAGCTTGCTAACACCACCTGAAGCAATCACTTCTTTGCCAGTTGCCTTCGCCATTTCAACAATCGCATTTATATTTGGACCTGAAAGCATGCCATCTGTGGCAATATCAGTAAAAATAAACACTTCTGCACCAGCTTCAGCTAGTTTTTTTCCTAGCTCAGTTGCCTTTACATTCGATGTATTTAGCCAGCCTTCTGTTGCCACATAGCCATCTTTTGCATCGATGCCGATAGCAATTTTTTCACCGTATTTCGCAAGCATTGCTTTAACAAAAGCAGGGTCAGATATCGCGGCGCTACCAAGAATGACGCGGCTCACCCCATTTTCTAAATAAAAAGCAACATCCTCTTCTGTGCGGATGCCGCCGCCAATTTGCACTTTCATATTTAATTTGCTCGCAACTTCAAGCACATGCTCATGATTGACACGCTGGCCCGCTTTTGCACCATCTAGATCAACCATATGAATCCACTCTGCCCCTTCATCGGCAAAAAGCTTTGCCATTGCAAAAGGCGAATCCCCATAAACCGTTTCTTTATTATAATCTCCTTGAAGCAAACGCACACATTTGCCTCCGCGCATATCAATTGCCGGGTAAATGGTAAATGTCATATCTATTCTCTCCCCTCCACAAGCTTCGAAAAATTCATTAGGATTGATAAACCGATTTCACTGCTCTTTTCTGGATGGAATTGGGTACCATACACATTGCCTTGTCCTACTACTGCTGGTACCTCGACATCATATATGCTACTTGCCAAGACAACATTGTCGTCTTGTGGAACCGCATAATAGGAATGAACAAAATAAACATGGCCTTGTTCAACATTACGGAGCAACGCTGATTCTGGCTGGCGGAAATTCAGCTTATTCCAACCCATATGTGGTACTTTATATTTTTCACCAGAAGCAGTCCTTCCTGGAAACTTAACGATTTTTCCTTTTAAAAATTGCAAGCCTTGCGTAATGCCGTTTTCTTCACTTTCGTCAAATAAAAGCTGCATTCCTAAACAAATGCCAAGTAATGGCTTTCCAGCAACAACTTCATTTTTTATAAAAGCTGTTAAGCTAGTTTGATTTAAAATTGTCATCGCATCACGGAATGCGCCAACACCTGGCAAAATTAAACCTTTGCAGTTATTGAGCTTGTCTTGATCATCCGTGACAATATGTTGATAGTTCATCCGTTCAAGCGCCTTACTGACGCTGTACAAATTCCCCATTCCATAATCGATAATGCCGATCATTATAACATTCCTTTCGTTGATGGGACTCCTTTTATCCGTGGGTCAATCACCGTTGCTTCATCTAAGGCACGGCCAAGCGCTTTAAATATCGCCTCAATTATATGGTGCGTATTATGACCGTAATGGACGATTACATGCAAGTTCATCCGTGCTTCAAGCGCCAGTTTCCAAAGGAATTCATGGACAAGCTCAGTGTCAAAAGTGCCAACACGTGCGCTTGGAAGCTCAGCGCGAAATTCTACATGCGGACGATTGCTAAGGTCTACAACGACTTGTGCCAACGCTTCATCCATCGGTACAAACGCGTTTCCATAGCGCTTTATTCCTTTTTTATCGCCTAATGCTTCTCTTAGGGCTTGCCCTAAGCAAATCCCGATATCCTCAGTTGTATGATGATCATCAATTTCCACATCACCAACTGCATCAATCGTTAAATTAAATTGACCATGCTTCGTAAAAAGATCAAGCATATGCGTTAAAAATGGTACATTTGTTTCAAGGTTGGCTCTTCCTTCTCCATCAATTTCAAAAGAAAGTTTAATATCCGTTTCATTCGTTCTTCTTTCAATACTTGCTTGGCGTGTCATATGTGTTCCCTCCCTAATATAAAGGATTGTTTTTTTATTTTAATGCTTTTCGGTTACCGTTTTTGTGTTTTTCCCATGTTTGCGGTCACTAGATTGACTGTCTAGTTACCGTGTTTGCCTTTTTCCCTCGCTTGCGGGCACTAGAACGACTATCTGGTTACCGTGGGCAACCTTTTTGCCCTGTTCACGGTCACTAGAATGGCCCTTTAATTAGCACATTGGCCATTTTATTTTAATCTTTGCTCCACTGCGCGGGCATGAGCTTCTAAACCTTCAAGTCTGGCTAATGCCGCAATTTTATAACCATTATCTTGAACCGCTTTTTTACTATACGAAATGATTGATGATTTTTTCACAAAATCATCAACATTTAATGGGCTTGAAAAACGTGCTGTCCCATTTGTAGGTAAGACATGGTTCGGTCCAGCAAAATAATCACCGATTGGCTCTGAGCTGTTTTCTCCTAAGAAAATTGCCCCCGCATGGCGGATTTGTCCAATTATACCGATAGGGTCGGCTGTCATAACCTCAAGATGCTCCGGGGCTAGCTCATTCACAACGGCAATGGCCTGTTCCATAGTTTCGGTAACATAGATTGCTCCAAAGTCACGGATAGAGACTGCAGCGATTTCCACGCGAGGCAAGCTCTCAAGCTGCTTTTCTACTTCTTCCGAAACCTTTTCAGCTAGTTCCATAGAGGGCGTAACGAGGACACTGGATGCTCTCCTATCATGCTCCGCCTGTGAAAGCAGGTCCGCAGCGATGTACGCTGGATTTGCATTCTCATCAGCTAGAACAACTATTTCACTAGGGCCAGCAATCATATCAATGTCAACATCACCGAATACTTCGCGCTTCGCTAAAGCTACAAAAATATTTCCAGGCCCTGTTATTTTGTCAACTGCTTTAATTGTTTTCGTACCATAAGCTAGAGCACCGATTGCTTGGGCACCGCCTACCTTGTAAATTTCCTTTATACCACATTCGTTAGCAGCAACAAGCACACCTGCTGGTAGCCTGCCATCTTTTCCCGGCGGCGAAACCATCGCAATTCGCTCAACACCAGCAACCTGTGCCGGGATGACATTCATCAAAACGGATGACGGGTAAGCAGCCGTTCCACCTGGAACATAAACACCAACCGCATCTAGTGGAGTAATTTTTTGACCTAAAATTGTCCCATCTGCTTCAGTTGTTATCCATGATTGTCGAACTTGACGGCTATGATAATTGCGAATATTTTCCGCAGCTTCACGAATGTAGCCAACAAGAGCTTCATCAATGGCCTTATAAGCTTCCCCAATTTCTTCCTCTGTTACTTTTAAGGAATCCAATTTTACCCGATCAAATTTTTCAGTATAATCAAGAAGAGCTTGATCACCACGAATTTTGACATTTTCCAAAATATCTAAAACAGTTTTTCGCTGCTCTTCAGTTCCAGAATCTAAATCCCTTTTTAATGATAATGTTTCAGTCACTTTTTCAATTCTCATCTTCTTATTTCTCTCCTTCAATGACAGCCGATAAGCGCTCGACCATATCATCGATAAATTGATCCTTCATTCGGTAGGAGACTGGATTGACAACGAGGCGTGAAGTGATCTCTTGAATGCGCTCAAGCTCGACTAAGCCGTTTTCTTTCAATGTGCGCCCAGTTGAAACAATATCGACAATCCGCTCTGCTAGGCCTATTAATGGCGCAAGCTCGATTGAGCCGTTCAGCTTAATAATTTCGACTTGCTCCCCTTGTTCACGGAAGTATTTAGAAGCCGCATTCGGGTATTTTGTTGCAATCTTCGGGGCCACGCTTACTGCTTTTGCATTCGGCAACCCAGCTACCGCTAAATAACAAGCACTAATTTTCAAATCCAACACTTCATAAACATCACGCTCTTCTTCTAGCATAACATCTTTTCCGGCAATACCAAGGTCTGCTACACCATGCTCAACATACGTTACAACATCCATTGGCTTTGCCAAAATAAAGCGCATATTTTCCTCTGGTACATCAATGATTAATTTCCGGGAATCATCAAATTCGGGAGGGAGCCGATAGCCAGCCCGCCTTAGGAGTTCAGCCGCCTCCTCAAAGATTCGACCCTTCGGCATTGCAATTGTTAACATGGTTGAACTTGAACTCATAGCTCGTTACCCTCCTTTCCCGGTTTCCCAATACAATAAGCTACATCTTGATAACGCTTTGTAAACAAATCAACATCTTCAATTCCTGCAATATCTTGAAGAACGACCCTTCCACCATTTTCACGTTTCGCCCGCGCAAATTCAATAGCTTCCTGTCTACGCTCTTGACTAAAAATAATGAGTGAGATTGCTGTTGAAGCTTGTGCATCGCCCAATGCCTCAACTAAGCGGTCAAGACGAATAGCAAAACCCGTTGCTGCTGTTGGACGATTGAATTTTTCAAGCAATTGATCATAACGACCACCACTACATAATGAAAAACCAAGATTTTGTGCATATCCTTCAAATAAAATACCAGTATAATAGCTCATATGGCTGACAATATTTAAATCTATTTTAATATTGTCTGTTACACGATAATTTTCTAGATGGCTCCACAACAAGTCAAGTTCATCAATTGCTTTCCTAGCCCCACTATTTTCCGTCATTTCACGAGCTTCAGCAATAATTTGCTGAGTGCCACGCATTTGTAATAGTTTAAATAACCGCTGTTTATCAATAGAAGAAAGCGGCAAGCTTTTGACATGCTCCCTGTAGCCGACGTAATTTTTTTCATATAAAAAACGGCGAAGAACATTAGCGCGCTCTTCATTTCCTAAAATTTCGACGAATAAGGCATTCACAAAGCCAACATGACCGATGGCTACGGAGAAATTTTCTAGGCCAGCACTTGTCAACACAGCAACCATTAAAGCAATAACTTCAGCATCGGCACTAATGGTTGGGTCCCCTATTAGCTCGACTCCGATTTGCTCAAACTCGGCTGGGCGTCCACCTTCCCGCTCTTGGGCTCGAAATACGTTCGCATCATAGGCTAATCGCAACGGATAGCCTTCCCCCTTCATTCTTGACGCTGCCACCCTTGCAATTGGTGCTGTCATATCAGGCCGCAAAACAAGTGTATGCCCTTGTTGATCAAGCAGCTTGAAAAGCTGTTGGTTAGGAATAGCGGAAACTGCACCGACTGTTTCAAAATATTCCAACGTTGGTGTTTGAATTGATTGATATCCCCATGCCTGTATTTCATCCGTCATTTTATTTCTCGCTTGTCTTTTTGTTTCATAAAGATCAGGTAATGTATCCCTCATCCCAAGCGGCTTTTCAAACATAAATAGCTTAGACATTTTCCGACTCACCCTTTTTTATTAATAGAGCGCACTATACTTTAGTTCGCTAATGTGCTAACAAGATAAAGTTAAGTAGTAGTTTACATCTAAAATAAGCAAGCGTCAATAAAAATATATTTTATAATCCAGCCAAATAAATCGGCTCGGAGTTACAATAAAGCCCCGAGCCGATTATCATTCTAGCTGTTTATTATTTTGTTTCTGTTCCCTTGCTTCCATTTCCTCTTTCGTATAAATAATCCTCATCGGATTTCCGCCAACAAACGAACCGGTAGGTACATCTTTATGAACGAGCGTACCAGCAGAGACAATAGCCCCATCTCCAATGACCACGCCTGGCAAAATCGTTGAATTCGCACCAATTAATACATTGCTGCCAATCACAACCTCTCCTATGCGATACTCTTTTATTAAATACTCATGCGCAAGAATCGTTGTATTATAGCCAATAACCGCGTTGTTTCCAACTTTAATTTTTTCAGGGAACATAACATCAAGCATGACCATTAGGGCAAATGACGTGCTTTTCCCAACCTCCATCTGTAAAAACGTACGGTATAGCCAGTTTTTCATTGGTAAAAATGGTGTATAGCGAGCAAGCTGAATAATAACAAAGTTTTTGACAACCTTCCAAAATGGAACTGTTTTGTACACATGCCATAACGAATTCGCCTCTGTTACCATGTACCGCGTTGTTCTTCTGCTCACTTATTCAGCCCTCCAAGAATATCAATTAAATCGGACATTTTATCTAGGATAAAATCTGGGTGGAAACTTTCGATATATTTACGGCCTTTCAGCGCCCAAGCAACACCAACTGTAAGTGTCCCCGCATTTTTTCCACCTTCAATATCATGATAATTATCACCGACCATAATGGCATTTTCCGGCTTTGATCCTACTTGCTCCAATGCCTTTAAAATTGGCTCTGGATCCGGCTTCGCATGTACAACATCATCTAATGTGACAACAACGTCGAAAAATTGAGCAAGCCTTGTTATTTTCAAGCCCATTTCAACTGTAAGGCGCTTTTTCGTTGTTACAACTGCAAGCTTATAACCACTCTCGTATAAGTATTTAATCGTATCGTAGACGCCTTCAAATTCGGTTACGAGCTCATCATGTTTGGCATGATTGAAATCCCGATAAAATTGGACCATCTCTTCAGCCCGCGTTGAATCAAGCTTCTGAAAACTTTCCAACAGTGGCGGGCCAATAAATTGAAGTATATCCTCTTCTTTATATTGCCGTGGAAAATAATGTTCTAGCGTATGCTTAAATGATGTTATTATCAAATCATTCGTATTAATTAATGTTCCATCTAAATCAAATAGTATCGTATCAACCTTCATACGTCGCTTCCTTTCTGCTTGACAAGTCCATTCGTTGCCATACAAAAGCAACTATTACCGTTAATAAAATAGCTACCGTCAACCTGATAACTAACAGCGGCCATACTGGAATCCCGAGCGGTGCAAAAATCAATGTATCTTCGATGACAGCATGACATGATACTAAAAAAATAAAGGCTAAATACAAATCTTTTTTCGCGACGCCATCTTCTTTAGCAGCCTGAATCATTACACCTGCCCCATAAGCTAAACCAAAAACAATACCAGCGGCCAACGTTGTTGACGTATTCTCTTTCATGCCTAATAATTTCAGAAATGGAGCCATCCATTTCGAAAAACGATCAATTAATTTTAAATCCTTCAAAAATTGAATGAAAATCATCAGCGGAATTACTATAAGAGCCAACTGTAAAATTCCTAATGATGCTTTTTCAAAACCTTGTAATAAAATCGGGCCAATGCCGTTCACATGCTCGCTCGCTGTATGGGAAACTAAACCGTATTTTGCTGTTTCATTACCACCATGCCAAACAAGATTAATAATCACTGCTGATGTAATCGCAAGCACAATCCGTATCGCTGCCATTAACCATAATTTCACACCAACTTTAGCAGCAACCGTTGATTCAATGATCAAATTATGGGAAAACGACATCATAATCGCTAAAATAAAAACTTCTTTTACAGTAAAGTTCATCGACAAAATCGCGCCGATGGCTGCATATAGGTTTAAAAAATTCCCCAATACTAGAGGTATCGCTGCATCGCCTGACAAACCTAATAACCCCATAAAAGGTGCAATCAAGTTTACAACCCAAGGTAATACAGGTGTATACTGTAGTAATGTAATGACTAATGTAATCGGAAAAATGATTTTTCCTAAAACCCACGTCGTTTTTAAACCAACCAACAAGCCTTTTCTGATAGTGTTCACAGCTGTTCTCTCCTTCTTAGATGAAAAATACATTTGGGCCACACTACTGCCCTAATAGGATTTGTCTTGATCCAAATAGCGCACTTTCGCATATCCTTTTGAACGGCGGTACCACCATGTAATGACTGCTGCAACAATTAAAACGATTGAAATAAACTGTGCCATCCTAAGATTAGCCGTCAACATTAAGCTGTCTGTCCGTAAACCTTCAACAAAGAAACGGCCAACTGAATACCAAATTAAATAGCTTAAAAAGATTTCACCACGCTTTAAGTTCACTTTACGGAGTGACATCAAAATGACAAAACCAACTAAATTCCATAACGATTCATATAAAAATGTCGGGTGATAGTAAACCCCTTCAATGTACATTTGGTCAATAATGAATGTAGGCAAATGCAAACCTTCCAAAAAGGAACGGGTGACTTCACCGCCATGGGCTTCCTGATTCATAAAATTTCCCCAACGGCCAATCGCTTGTCCTAAAATAATACTTGGTGCCGCAATGTCCGCTAGCTTCCAAAACGATAGGTTGCGCTTTTTCGCAAAAATATAACCTGTAATAAGAGCCCCGATTAAACCGCCATGAATCGCAAGTCCGCCTTCCCAAATTTTGATAATTTCACTAGGGTTTTCCGAATAGTAATCCCATTGAAAAATAACATAATAGGCACGTGCCGATAAAATGGCAATCGGAATGGCATACATGACTAGATCCATAAACGTTTCTTTAGGTAAACCCCTCTTGATGCTTTCCTTCTGGGCAATCCACAGCCCTAGCATCGCTCCAACGGCAATAATGACGCCGTACCAGTAAATTCTTATTGGCCCTAATTCTAAAAAGATACGGTTAAGTTGCTGAATGTCAGCTTCCATCATTTCACTTCCTTATATGTTTTGCTTTAAAAATCATCATGTTCTCCTTCTTCAATAACATCTGTTAGGCGATTAGAAAATTGTTCAGCAGCGTTGACACCCATTCGTTTTAAGCGGAAATCCATCGCAGCCACTTCAATGATAACTGCTAAGTTTCTTCCTGGTCGAACAGGAACGGTAAGCTTTTGAATTTCTACATCAATTATTTTCATTTTTTCCACATCAAGGCCAAGTCTGTCATAAACCTTTGCCTGGTCCCAAAGCTCAAGGTTAATAACTAGCGATATTTTTTTATAATTACGAATTGCCCCAGCACCAAACAATGTCATCACATTAATAATGCCAAGACCACGAATTTCGAGTAAATGTTTAATCAAATCTGGAGAATTCCCAATTAGTGTATCTTGGTCCTCTTGGCGAATTTCAACGCAATCATCCGCTATTAATCGATGCCCGCGTTTTACAAGCTCCAGTGCTGTTTCACTTTTACCAACACCGCTTTTACCAGTAATTAACACCCCAACACCATATACATCGACTAAAACACCGTGGATGGCGGTTTTCGGTGCAAGGAGGCTTTCTAAATAATTGGTAAGGCGGCTTGATAAGCGCGTTGTTTTATAATGAGAACGAATAACAGGCACATCATTTTGCTTTGCGGCCTCAATCAATTCAGTCGGTGCCTCCTGCCCTCTCGAAATAATAATGCCGGGCGTCATATCTGTACATAACATTTCCATTCTTTCTTTGCGAACTTCCGGAGCCAATGAGTAAAAAAAGGAAAGTTCTGTTCTTCCTAACAATTGTAAACGCTCAGCTGGATAAAACTCAAAAAACCCCGCCAATTCAATTCCAGGTCGTGATAGGTCACTCGTTGTAATCGGCCGATTAATCCCGTCTTCCCCACAAATTAATTCAAAACTAAATTTTTCAACAACATCTTTTGTTCGCACCTTTACCATGTATAAGCTTCCTCCACTATCCGTTCATACTATCTTTATATTTTAGCATTTTTTCGGATAAACACGAAATTTAATTTGAGGTTGCAGCCATGGCAGGGAATAATTTTATCGTAATTCCATATAAAACGGCAATTATTCAAAAAAAAAAAAACGTTGCCGCCAAATCATTCAACAACGTTTGTTTTTTAAATTTTTACAGCTAACACAACTTGGCTTATAAATTTCCTACTACAATCGAACCCGTATTGGAGCCTGCTTCAACATAAAGATTTCCTGCTTTTCCTCTATTCGCAACAAAAGTTAATTCTTTTTGAATTACATCTTTTTTCTCTTCCAAAATCTCTAAATCTGTTAGCTCACATTTGAAGCCACCGATATTTGATTTAATTTTACCTTTGACTTCGAGATCAGTTGGTAACAGCAAATTAATGTTGCCGGTCTTTGTGTTAATAAACGCAATTTTGCTATTTGAATCTGTTAGTTTACAACTAATATTGCTACTGAAGCTTTGTAAATCAACTTTTTCAAAAGCCCCCTTGACATTGATGGTGCCATTGATTGTCTCTGCCTCTACTTCTTGTGCAAAACTGTTCGCTACCTTTATATGCCCATTTGCTGTTTCAAATTCGAAATTTTGTCCATGTAAATCTGCAAAATCAATATTTCCATTGGCTGTATTTACTTTTAATTTATTGACTTGTAGTTCTCCGCCTATAACATGTCCATTAAACATCCGAATTTGAATCTCATTATAAACTGCTTTTGGTATATAAAGAACCGTACTCATTTTTATTTCCTTCGGCTCGACCGAAAACTTCATGCTCTCACCATCTATTGAAAAGCGAACACTTTTCGAAAAATACGCTTTTGCTTCTTCAAGAGAATTCGCTTTGTACACCTTGGCATTGCATTCAATTCGGACATCCTGTTCATTCCATTGAATAATTTTAATATTTCCATTCGAAATATCTAAATGGATGTTCGCCATATACACATCACGATGTTGAAAAATATGGTTCACTTCCTGATACGGTCCAAAGTTAAAATCTAAGTCGACGTCCTTAATTTTTTGCAAGGCACTATCAATAAAATCAGTAAACTTATCGATAAACGATGGTCGTTTATAACTTTTTTGTTCCCCATTTGAATAGGTTGAATCATAGTTTACAAACGTGGAAGGCTCTGCCTTACATTCCTCACTTGTACGGCTACCATTTTCTTGCCCTTGGGCTTGCTTTGGCTTATCCTCAAGTGCTTCTAATAATGCAAGCGCTTCTTCGACGGTAATTTTTCCTGTCTCCACCATTTGCAAAATTTGCTTACGCTCTTCTTTCATTGTACATTCCTCCATTATTTCGAACTTTTATGCAATCGCCTTTTTTCACCATTACAATATATACGAATTTAAAATCATTTCGTTTCACGAAAGCCTAAAAAACTAAAAAAGCATGGCATTGCGCTTTATCCGCAACATAGCCATGCGAAAAATCATACTGAAATTTTCGTCTTCTTTCTATAGTTGTTCAGAAATCTCCACGGCAGTTATTACGACTTTGCTTCCACTTTTTGCAGACGTTCTTCCATTCGAGCGCGGTCGCGTTCAATCACCGGTTTCAAATACTTTCCAGTGTACGATGCTTCTACTTCACAAATTTTTTCTGGTGTGCCAGTGGCAATAATTTGCCCGCCTTTATCTCCACCTTCAGGCCCTAAATCAATGAGAAAATCCGCCACTTTAATCACATCTAAATTATGTTCAATCACAAGTACTGTGTCGCCATTTTCAACAAGGCGCTGCAAAACTTTTAAGAGCCTTGAGATATCATCAACATGCAAGCCTGTTGTCGGTTCATCTAATATATATAAAGAACGGCCTGTTGAGCGGCGGTGCAGTTCTGATGCCAGCTTAACGCGTTGCGCTTCACCGCCCGATAATGTTGTTGCCGGTTGCCCTAACTTAATGTAGCCAAGACCAACATCGGCAATCGTTTGTAGCTTCCGTTTTATTTTTGGGATATTCGCAAAAAACTCTAGAGCATCTTCGACTGTCATATCTAAAATATGAGAGATGTTCTTATCCTTATATTTAACTTCTAGTGTTTCACGGTTATACCGTTTGCCATGACAAACCTCACACGGAACATATACATCAGGCAAAAAGTGCATTTCAATTTTAATGATCCCATCGCCGCGGCAAGCTTCACAGCGGCCACCTTTTACATTAAAGCTAAACCGTCCCTTTTGGTAACCGCGGATTTTTGCCTCATTCGTCTGTGCAAAAACATCACGAATATCATCAAAAACGCCAGTATATGTAGCTGGGTTGGATCGGGGTGTACGGCCAATTGGCGATTGATCAATATCAATGACTTTATCTAAGTATTCAATTCCCTTAATTTCCTTATGCTCTCCTGGTCTATCTTTTGCTCTATAAAGCTTATGAGCAACGGCTTTATATAATACCTCATTGACAAGCGTACTTTTTCCAGAGCCAGAAACGCCGGTTACACAAACAAAAGTACCGAGTGGAATTTTGACTGAGACATTTTTTAGATTGTTTTCTTTCGCCTTGATAATTTCAAGATAGCGACCGTCACCTTGATGGCGTTCATTTGGCAACGGAATAAATTTTTTCCCGGATAAATATTGTCCCGTAAGTGAATGAGGATCATTCATCACTTCCGTTGGTGTACCCTTAGAGGTTACCTCACCGCCATGAACACCTGCTCCCGGGCCAATATCGATTAAATAATCAGCAGCCATCATCGTATCCTCGTCATGTTCAACAACGATAAGCGTGTTGCCAATATCACGCATATTTTTTAAAGTTTGAATTAGCCTGTCATTATCACGCTGATGCAAGCCGATTGATGGTTCGTCTAAAATATAAAGCACACCTGTCAGCCTTGAACCGATTTGTGTTGCCAATCTTATGCGTTGCGCCTCGCCGCCCGATAATGTTCCAGCTGCACGAGACAATGTTAAATAATCTAAGCCAACATTGACTAGAAAACCTAGACGTTCATTAATTTCTCTGAAGACAAGCCTAGCAATATTCATTTCCTTTTCTGTTAGCTGAATGTTTGAAAAAAAACGGTGCGCTTCTTCGACCGAAAGATTTGTAATCTCACCGATTTGCTTGCCATCAATTAACACAGCCAAGCTTTCTTTTTTGAGACGATGCCCTTTACATGTTGGACATGGTTTTTGGGCCATGTACTGTTCCATCTGCTCACGGATATAATCTGATGAAGTTTCATGGAAGCGGCGCTCAACATTGCCGATAACACCTTCAAATTCAATCGTATTTTCACGAGTTTGTCCAAAATCATTTTCATAACGGAAAAAGATTTTTTCACCATCGCTTCCATACAGAACCTTATCCAACAGATGCTTCGGGATATCCTTTATCGGCACTTCCATATCAATACCGTAATGCTCGCAAACACTTTTTAATAGTTGCGGATAATATTGAGAGCTCGTTGGTTCCCAAGGAGCAATTGCATTTTCCAGCAAAGACTTATCCCAATGCGGAATGATTGAATCCAGATCCACCTCAAGCTTTACCCCTAAACCATCACAGCTCGGGCAAGCACCGAAAGGACTGTTAAAGGAAAACATTCTCGGTTCCAGTTCCCCAATCGAAAAACCACATTCTGGGCAAGCATAATGCTCGCTAAAGAGTAGCTCCTCTTCTCCAATCACATCAACGATTACATAGCCCTCGCCAAGTTTTAGTGCTGCTTCAATTGAATCAGCTAATCGTGAAGAAACACCCTCCTTTACAACTACCCGATCAATGACCACTTCAATTGAATGCTTTTTATTTTTTTCAAGCTTAATATCATCACTGATTTCTATCATTTCGCCATCGATACGAATGCGGACATAGCCTTGCTTTTTAATATCTTCAAGAACTTTAACATGCTCACCTTTTTTCCCTCTAATAACAGGCGCCAACACTTGCACCTTTGTGCGTTCTGGATACTCTAAAATCCGGTCTACCATTTGCTGAATCGTTTGTGACGTGATTTCAATCCCGTGTGTTGGACATACTGGACGGCCAATGCGCGCATAGAGCAGGCGCAAATAATCATATATTTCCGTTACCGTTCCAACGGTAGAACGCGGATTATTGCTTGTTGTTTTTTGGTCAATTGAAATTGCTGGCGATAAGCCTTCAATCATATCAACATCCGGTTTATCCATTTGCCCTAAAAATTGCCGGGCATAGGCGGACAATGACTCAACATAGCGCCGTTGTCCCTCAGCATAAATCGTATCAAAAGCAAGCGATGATTTTCCAGACCCCGATAAACCAGTTAAAACAACAAGCTTATCACGCGGAATCGTCACATCAATGTTTTTTAAATTATGGGCACGGGCGCCTTTAATGACTAAATTATCAACTGCCATGGAGATCCCCTTTCTTTCTACCTCTCTGCTTTCAATTCCAATAATAAATCACGAAGCTCAGCGGCACGCTCGAAGTCTAATGCTTTGGCAGCTTCCTTCATTTCTTTTTCAACTTGGAAAATTAATTTTTCACGCTCTTGCTTCGATAGCTTTGCCTTTGGCTTCTTCGTTTCATATGTTTCCTGTTCTTCAGCGGCAATTGTAGCGCGAATGACATCTCGAATTTCTTTTTGAATAGTTGTCGGTGTAATGCCATGCTTTTTATTGAATTCCTCTTGAATCGTACGACGCCGCTTCGTTTCATCAAGTGCTATTTTCATCGAATTTGTAATTTTATCAGCATACATGATGACATGACCGTTTGCATTCCGAGCGGCCCGACCAATCGTCTGGATTAAGGAGCGTTCTGAGCGCAGGAAACCTTCTTTGTCAGCATCTAAAATCGCTACTAACGAGACTTCCGGAATATCGAGGCCTTCCCGAAGCAAATTGATGCCAACTAAAACATCATATTTGCCGAGCCGAAGGTCACGAATAATCTCAATCCGCTCGAGTGTTTTAATCTCAGAATGCAAATAGGCAATTTTGATACCAATTTCTTTTAAATAATCAGTTAAATCCTCAGACATCTTTTTCGTTAAGGTTGTCACAAGGATGCGCTCATTTTTCTCAACCCTGGCATGAATTTCACCAATTAAATCATCAATTTGTCCTTCAATTGGACGAACATCAATCATTGGATCGAGAAGCCCAGTTGGACGGATAATTTGTTCGATGACTTCAGGCGTATGCTCTTGCTCATACGGGCCAGGAGTCGCCGAAACGAAAATCGCCTGATGGAGTGCTTTTTCAAATTCATCAAACATTAACGGCCGGTTATCAAGAGCTGATGGTAAGCGGAAACCGTGATCTACTAATACTTGCTTCCGCGCCCTGTCACCATTGTACATGCCGCGCACTTGTGGCAAGGTAACATGTGATTCATCGACGATTAATAAGAAATCTTCCGGAAAATAATCAAACAACGTATACGGCGTGGAACCAGGCGGCCTAAGCGTTAAATGGCGGGAGTAGTTTTCAATTCCTGAGCAGAAGCCCATTTCTCTCATCATTTCTAAATCGTAACGAGTCCGTTGCTCTAGCCTCTGCGCCTCGAGTAGCTTATTATTTTCCCGCAGCTCTGTTAATCTTTCTTCTAATTCAGCTTCGATATTTTCAATCGCAATTTTCATTTTTTCTTCACGGGTAACGAAGTGGGATGCCGGGAAAATCGCAACATGTTCGCGGTCACCTAAAATTTCACCTGTTAGAGCATCGACTTCACGAATGCGGTCAATCTCGTCACCAAAAAACTCGACGCGAACACAGTGCTCGTCACGTGATGCCGGAAAGATTTCAACAACATCGCCACGAACACGAAATGTCCCGCGCTGGAAGTTGATATCATTTCGCGAATATTGCACATCAACTAAATCACGAAGCAGCTGGTCGCGTTCTTTTTCCATACCGACTCTCAGCGAAACGACTAAATCACGATATTCCTCCGGCGAACCTAGACCATAAATACAGGAAACACTGGCAACAATAATGACATCGTTCCGTTCAAAGAGAGACGATGTTGCCGAGTGACGGAGCTTATCAATTTCATCATTGATGCTTGCATCCTTTTCGATATAGGTGTCCGTATGCGGAACATAGGCCTCTGGCTGGAAGTAATCGTAGTAGCTCACAAAATACTCAACCGCATTGTTCGGAAAAAACTCTTTAAACTCACTGTAAAGCTGCCCTGCTAATGTTTTATTATGCGCAAGGATTAGAGTCGGTTTATTTACTTCTTTTATGACGTTGGAAACAGTAAATGTTTTTCCTGTCCCAGTTGCTCCTAATAAGGTTTGATACTTTTTCCCTTCGTTTATACCTTCAACCAGCTTTTCAATCGCTTGCGGTTGGTCGCCCTCTGGCTTATATTTCGATCTAAGATCAAATTGATTATTCAACACTGGAATTCCTCCGTTCAGCTTATCAATTCTGCTAGTATTGTATCATATGTTCGGTGCGAATCGCCAATTTTAACGAACAAGCATTCGTTGGTATCCGTTTTGCTTCTTATATCCACGAATCTGAATGCTTTATCCACGAGTTTGCTTGCTATATCCACGAAATCGGGTGCTTTATCCACGAATTTGTTTGCTATATCCACGAAATCGGGTGCTTTATCCACATTTTTCGCACAGCGCCACATACAAATTAAAAAAAGCACGGTGTGTTCATAAACTCCATGCTTTTCTCTCAATATTTTTTTCTATTAGCCTTCTTCAAGTTTTTCCTCATTTTGCTGGCAACGAAAAAGCCTGCAATAACCGAAAAAATCCATGTGGCCGTAACAAATGTCGGCTCTCCGTATCCTTTAAAAATAGCAAAAATAACTCCGATTGTTAATAGAGTACTTATATAATGATTGAAAGTCACTCTTGTTAAAAAAATTATCATTAAAAAGGGTGCCAAAACTGCTAGTATAACTTTTGCCATGTAGTAAAAGGTCCCCTTCCTGAGTCATTCAAACACGATTTATACGCTCCTACTATTAGAATTTACCACATCATCACGTAAATAACAATTTTTTGATTTCCTTCTATTATTTATTCGATTCCTTTTATCTACAGATTAATTCAGGGAGCCCCAAATAGTATCCTTGCCCCATATCAACTCCTAATTCCTTCGCTAATAGTAAAGTTTCCCCATTTTCAATTCCTTCTAATATGACCTTAATCCCGTTTAATTCACAAAAGTATAATATTGCCCTAATTAAGTGTTGCTTCTTAGTGGATTTGACAAGGTTATTAGAGAATTTGCGATCTAATTTAATAAAATTTACGTTGAGCTCTAGCATATAGGTTAAATCCATCGCCCCTTTGCCAACATCATCACAAGCAATCTGAAAACCAATATCTCTGAGCCAGTTAACCCTTTTCCTTAATGTATCAATACTCTTAATTTTTTCCGCCTCATTTATTTCAAACACGATTTGATTGCAGTTTAATTGTTCCTTATTAATTAACTGTTCAATAAAAGGGATAAATGAGCGTTTTTTAATAGTAGATGGAAATACATTGATAAACACTAATTGCTCCTGAAAAAGCGATGCAACTTTCATGGCATTACAAATGGATTTAATATCCAACTCAAATAGTTTATTTCTCTCTTTTGCCTGCTGAAATATAAATTCCGGGGAGCCAAGTTTAGTTCTTAAAAGGAGTTCTCCCCCTGCTAGTTGGTCATTATTCAAGTCGTAGATTGGTTGGCGGTAATGATCAAATAAATTTTGTTCGATAATGGAAGATACAATATTTTGCGACATTTAACGGCCCCTTTACCTTTAGTAACGTTTGTAAAAAAAATCCAACTGGCATCCAGTTGGATTTTGAATGCGGTAACCCGGCTATCATTGGTTTTACCCTTTAGACCCGTAGCTTTGCGTCCCAATCTTTCGATTGGTTTGCCTTTATCACATATTTTTGTATGATTACTAAATTTTAAATTTAGCTGCCAACTGACTTAATGACTCTGCCATTTTTGCTAAATCATTAGCTGTAGCTGCAGTTTCTTGAACTCCTGCTGCTGTCTCCTCTGCAACTGCCGCAATGCTTTCAACTGCATGAAGCACCTCATGTGATTGTGCATTTTGCTCCTCACTTGCTGCGGCAATTTCGGCTACCTTGGTTGCAGCTATTTTTACAAGATCAATAATTTCTTTAAATGCCTCGCCAGCATTTTTAGCTTTTTCATTTCCTATTTCTACAGCTTCAACAGAGGCATCTGTGTTTGCTTGAATCGATTGAATAAGCTCCGAAATTTCCTTTGTTGCTTTACTGCTTCTTTCCGCTAATTTACGGACCTCATCGGCAACGACAGCAAAGCCTTTACCAGCCTCGCCTGCCCGCGCTGCTTCAATCGCTGCATTTAATGCTAACAAGTTTGTTTGTTCTGCGATATCATCAATAACCTCAACAATTTCGCCAATTTGTACGGACTTACCTGATAAATCAGCGATTTTTTCGCTAATATCATTCATTCCTATTAGAGTATCCTGAATAACATCATTGCCCTTTTCTGCGGAATGAACCATAATTTCAGAGGAGTTCGATGTTTCTTCCGCATTTTTCGCTACAGCAAGAATCGCATTTACCATTTCCTTCACCATTTCCGATGCTTGTCCAGCATGGTTGGCTTGAGTTTGGCTACCTGTAGCAATTTGTTCCGTGCTTGCCGAGATTTCTTCAGAACTTGCTGCTAAATTATTGGCACTCTCTAAAACATCCCCGATTAATACGCGTAACGATGATGTCATATCATTAATAGCATCTCCAAGCTGACCAACCTCGTCTTCCGATTTCACAATCACTTTGTCACCTGATAAATCACCCGATGCCACTTTTTTCAAGCGATTCACAATTTCAATAATTGGATTCGAAATTTTATTTGCTAAAATAACGGCAATTGTAACTCCTATTATAGCGGCTAAAACACTAATGACGATTGTAATAAGCATAATCCTATTTCCAGTTTCTACAACCTGCTTCCGTAACTCAATCATCTTTGCTTTACTTTCGTTTGCCGCTTCTCTACTGGCAGCTACCATTTCGTCGTTACGTTCTCTTTCTTTCGGGTCACCTGCTATCGCCATCGCTGCTTCACGGTCATCCTTAAATAATCCAAAAAATTTCGAAGTTGTTTGCTCAGATTGCACATTTTTTTCAAATACTTCTTTTTGTTTATCACTTATACCGAGAGCTAACAATTCTCCTTCGATGCCTTTAATTTCTTCGGTAATCTTATTAAATTCAATATAGTTGGATTCAACACCATCAGAAACAACATAGGCACGCAAATAAGCTAAACGATTCGCGAAATTATAACTTAAATTTTGCCAAAGGACGAGTTCGCGCAATTGATCGCCAAGAACCTCTTCAACTTCTTCTTTAAAATTCTTTATTTGAATATAATTATAAGAAGAATAAATTAATAATACCGCTAATACTACTGCAAAACTTCCCAATATTTTCATACGCAAGCTTTTCATGACAAAATCCCCCTCTTTACATTTATATTTCTATTAATTGCCCTTGTCCCTCTTGAAACATAGTTGTTAATAGTTTTAATTCCTCAATATCCAAAATTAAATCTAAGTCCAATAAAATGATTAGCCTTTCATCTAAATTGCAAATGCTTTTAATAAATTTTGCATCTACTTGGCTCATATTATCTGGCGGTGCCTCAATTGATTTTGCCGGCACTTTTAGAACTTGGGTCACTTGGTCAACTAGTAGACCAATCATTTCATTGTAAAACTCCACAACCATGATTCTCGACTTACGATCAAGATCTTGCTTGTTAATCTCAAAGCGTTGTCTTAAATCCATAACAGGGATCAGCTTCCCGCGCAAGTTAATCATCCCTAATACTGAATATGGAGCATTCATGACCTTCGTTATCGTTGGAACGGTAATAATATCTTTCACCCTGCCAATATCAACACCGTATTCTTCGACTCCTAATTTGAAAGTAGCTAATTGAAGTACTTCCTCTTGATTATTTAATTGTTTATGATTGATTTCTTGAGTCGATAATTCCTTTGTCCCTTCTTCGCGAACAATGGAACCAACATCTAAAATTAGGGCTATATTCCCATCTCCCATAATCGCTGCTCCAGCAATATATTTAGGTTGCCCAATATATTTACCAAGTGGTTTGATGACTATTTCTTGATTTCCTAACGTCCGATCAACAACAATTCCAACCCTTTTCTCTGCTAAACCAACAACGACAACGAATAGGCGTTTTCGGCCCTTTAAATATTCCTCACTTGTTTGTAAACGTTTATGCATTCGGACAAGTGGCAGGACACGTTCACGGATAATACCGACTTCTTGATTTTTAATCGTCTTAATCTCATCCGTATTAAGGCGAACAATTTCTTGGACATTCGCTAGCGGCAGCGCAAACTGCCTTCCTCCTAACTCCACTAAAAGAGAACGAATAATCGCTAATGTTAGCGGTAGTTTGATTGTAAATGTTGTTCCTTCCCCTACCTTTGAATCGATGTCGACCATTCCATTGAGCTTCTCAATATGGTTGCGGACGATATCCATGCCTACACCGCGCCCAGAAATATCTGTTATACTCTTCGCAGTTGAAACACCTGATGTAAAGATTAAAAACATTAAATCTTTATCAGTCATTCTGTCAACTTCCTCTGTTGTTACATATCCTTTCTTTAATGCCGAATCTTTAATTTTTTGCGGATCAATGCCGCGGCCATCATCAGTTATCGTAATGACAATATGATTTTCTTCATGGGCTGCCTTTAAGATGACTTTCCCTTTTCGCGGTTTACCAAGCATTTCCCGTTCTTCCGGTGCTTCGATACCATGGTCAAGGGAATTGCGAAGAAGATGAATAATCGGATCGCCGATTTCTTCAATTAGATTCCGGTCGAGCTCCGTTTCTTTCCCTTCAATGACAAAATCAATTTCTTTATTAGCCTTTTGGCAAAGATCCCGTACCATTCGTGGAAAACGGTTAAACAGCTGTTCAATCGGCAGCATTCTTGTCTTCATCATGCCTTCCTGAAGCTCACTGATTACCTGTCCAATATGATTCCCTACCTCTGTAAAAAGCTCAATATCGGAATCATTTGTATAGCGATCTTCTAAACGACTCCTTAAGTCGGCTAATCTTGTCTGATCAATGACTAGCTCCCCAACTAAATTTAGTAAATGCTCTAAGCGATTAACATCAACGCGAATCGTTTGCTGTACCTTTAATTTTTGTTGTTCTGTTTTTCCGTTTGCTCCATTTTCGTTGCTCTTTTGCTCTTGTATTTTCTCAGATTGGAAAGCAATAACATTTTCCCTCTTAGTAAATTGTTCGAAATTCCCCTCCGTTATCGAAAGCAACTGGATGGATGCGATATCCGCAATACTATTAACGATTGTATAAATTTCTTCCTCACTCGCATTTGTTCTAACAAAATAAACTAATAGCCCATCAAAATTTTCATCATCTTCAATCACTGTTTGCTCAGGGAAACTGGCAAAAATTTCACAAACATCCTTTAAATTGTTTTGAACCAAAAAGGCCCGAACAGATTTAAGCATTGCCTCCGGAGCTAAACGGACTTGAACAGCAAATACGAATTCACCAACATTAAGCGCCTTATGAATATAATCTGTCTGTTCATCATTTAGACGAACATCTTTAAGTGGATTTTCATTTGCACTCTGCATCCCCTCAGAGGAGGAGTTACTAATTGTTTGTTTACCTTCAGAACCGCTTGCCGTAGTCTCTTCATAGCTATCTTTACAATTCTCCAATTTTTCCACAATCGGTGTAATTTCTATCTCTGTTAGTGTGCCATTTATAATCCCACCTTTTAATACTTTAATAAAATCAATGGATTCAAAAATAACATTAATAATCGAAGTATTTACTTCCAATTGGTTATTTCTAATTAAATCAAAGATATTTTCAACCTTATGGGTGAGCTCTTTCATTTTCTCAAAGCCCATTGCCGCGGACGACCCTTTCAATGTATGGGCCGCCCGAAAAATACTTTGAATAATATCAAGATTGTTACAATCTTGCTCAAGTTCTAGTACTTTCTCATCTAATATTTGTAATTGCTCATCCAATTCATCTAAAAATACATTTAAATAGCTCGTAATATCAAAATCACTCATTTTGAAACACCTCCTCACCTTCAGGGTACAAAACCTTTTGAATATTTAAAATTCCAATCAATTGCCCTTTAATTTTGGCAAACCCTAAATAACAATCTTTTTCAAGAGAGTTGAACATATCAAGTGTTTGCTCAATATCTTCATCAGCTATATCAACGACCATTGCAACTTCATCGACGATTAAACCAATGTCTTCCCCTTCGTTTTGAACTATGATCATTCTCGTTTTCTTTGTAAATGTAATAACCGGCATTTTATATCTCTTGTGCAAATCTACAACCGGGATAATTCTGCCACGAAGATTGATCATACCTGGAATATAGTCCTTGGCCCCAGGAACTTTAGTAATAGGCTGCATTCTAATAATTTCAATGACCTCTTCAATTGATAATGCCGAAAGCTTATCATGAATTGTAAATACGACAAATTGGCCCGCTTTGACTCTAGTTTTGTTTTCCATCAAATCAGTCCTTTTTTAATCTTTCTAATTTTTGGAATTTTATTTATATTTAATTATAAGTTATTCATAGATTGTATTTAAATCGGGGAATTCCCCTATTTTACAGAAAAACACCCTTGAATCGACTGTTTCTTCGGAAAACAAAGAATAATGACTTAAAAATTAAAAAGCGCCAGTTAACTGGCGCTAGAAAGAAATTTTTTTGCCTCGTGCTCATTTGAAAAAACCTTTACTATTGAATCAAAGGAAACAATTCCAAAAATCTTTTTAATAGTAGTTCGATTATTAACAATCACAAGTTGTTTATTTAATTTTTTAGCGTTATTCACGGCATTGACGATGATACCCAAACCATAACTATTCATATAAGATACTTTTTCCAAATTTAAAATAACCCCAATTGAATCAGATTTTAGCAATTGCTTTATTACTTCCTCAAACCTTTCAACATTATGAAGTGAAATTTCCTCATCCCATATTATCATTTGGATCAATTACATCGCCCCCTTTAAATAAATTCTAGATTTATTGCAAACTTTTTCTATCAGGGGATTCCCTTGTTTTTTTACAAAACATCCCTTGAATCGACAATATCTATTTACCTTGCTGTTTAAAACAAGGTATAGTTTTCTATAAAAGGTGAGTTATATTTTACTTTTGTGACAAATTTCTACCTTTATTAATGAATTTGATAAACTCCATAAAATTCATAATATAATTAAAGAAAATCAACTATATAGTAGGATATTTCGATTATCTGTAAGGGGATAGAACTATGAAAATAAGGGTATTATTAGCAGATGATCATGCACTTGTTCGTTCCGGAATTATTAGCCTTTTAAAAAGTGACGAATCTATTGTCATTATCGAGGAAGCGAAGGATGGGGTAGAAACATACAATAAAACGATGGAGTTGGCTCCAGACATTGTTGTTATGGATCTGAGTATGCCTCCAGGTGAGTTTGGCTTAGTTACAATTAAACGAATAAAAGAGCATATGCCTTCAATGAAAATAATTGTTTTAACAATGATAGATGACATTAATATAGTGCTAAATACGTTAGCAAATGGCGTTAGTGGGTATATTTTAAAAAGTTCAGAGGATATAGATTTGGCTAAAGCTATAAAAATGGTATTCAACGGTGAGTACTATATCACACATAGTAATGTCACCAATTATTTAATTAATTTCTATAAACATAGTGAAAATAACATCACGAAATTACATGAATTGTCATCACGCGAGCAAGAAATTTTATCATTTATAGCAAAAGGGTTTTCCAATAAAGAGATTGCTAATTTGTTATACTTGTCTGTGAAAACTGTTGAAGGCTATCAAGTTAAAATAAAGAAAAAAATTGGTGCCACTTCTAAATCTGATTTAGTAAAATATGCATTGGAAAATGGATTGCTGAACTTTTGATATTAAATTTCAGTAGCGGTGATAATATTGGCATTTACGATAATTAAAAAGCAATTTATTTATCCTTTTCTTCTTATTATGTTTGTATTATATTTTTCAAAAATCGTTAGCGAATTTGCCAACACTGCCTATCCTTTATTTTTTTTGCATTCCTTATTTCAATTATTCATTATCATGATGGCTACCTTTATGTTTATATTAGGGGTTCTCTCCTATCAATGTATCAATCAATATATCAATCAATGTATCCTGTTTATAACAATGTCGTTATTTTCTATCGTTGGAATATTAGAATTCCTCCATATGATGACCTATTTAGGCATGTTTTCTTTTGTTAATTATTTTTTCTTGCCTTCACCATATTGGTTTGAAATATTATCGAATTTAACAATAGGCATCGGCATTTTTTCGATTCTTTTAATTCCAAATTTTATAAATATAGCATGTAATAATGTTAATAAATATAAGCTTTTTTTTCACGTATTCTTGATTATAACAACTACTGTTTTACTTTTTTCGTTTTCAAAATTTCTGCCGTCATTAATGATAGAGAGTGTCCATAAAACTTTAAGTAATGTACTGATATTGATAACAATATTTTTTTATCTCTGTAATATTATAATTGGCATCCGTTATTTCTTTGCTACCAAAAACTATCATTATATATACATTAATAACGGCTTGATTAAATTGGTTATAAGCGGGATTTTCCTATTGCTTGCCAAAGAACCTAGTGGAGCTGAATTATTGATTGCACATTCACTGAAAGTAATCGGCTTTTTCTTCCTCTTTCTTGGGCTTTACTATACTACATTCAATCCTATCTACCATAAAAAATGGCTTGATTACCAAGCACGAACTAGATTCATCATCAGAAGGAAAATTGACAAAGCTTGTCGAAAGGAAAGAAAAAGAATAGCCCAGGATATCCATGATAGTCTCGGGCAAACATTATTTGTCTTGGTTATACAATTAAAAATTTTAAAAAAACTAAGTCCAAACGAGCTAGCAGATGAACAAATTACATACGTTGAAAAATTAGCTCATTCACTAATGAAAGAGGCGAAGGAGCTAGCGTTTACGCTTCGTCCTTCAATCGTCGAGGAGGTTGGCATAAAACGGGCACTTGAAATGCTAATTGAGAAGTTCAATGCTTGTGATAAAGCATACGTAAATTTCCAACATGCTGTTCCAAATGATTTCTTACATCCCGACATTGAAACAGTCATTTATAGAGTTTGTCAGGAAGCAATTACGAATGCCTTTAAATATGCCAATGCCAAACAAATTATTGTCAGTTTAACTGCTTCAAAGCATTTTATCCATGCTAAAATTAGCGATAATGGGAGTGGGATTTGCGATGATTCTGTGGCATTCAAGGAAAATACCCTTGGCTTGAACGGGATGAAGGAAAGAGTCCTTTCTGTAAACGGGACTTTAACAATTGTATCGGAAAAGGAAAAAGGTACAATAGTAGAGGTAAATATCCCTGTACACAATCAAGTTCGTTCGCTTGCAGCCGGAGATGAATTGCGCTAATTAAGTATCGAGCAAATTGAAAATTCATTCAAGAAAATGGGGCATCCAACAGTCATCCACTCATTTCACTTCTTGGAAGCACTAACACCGAGTGCTTCCTTTTCATTTCAAAGGAATATGATGTCTAGTTTAATTGAAACGTGAATAAACGCTTCATTTTTATTTTTGTCTTAAGTAGATGCATGTCCGTTTCAATAATCTTATCTACTACATTTAATGTAATATAAAATAAGGGGGGTGATTTGATGTATCATCATGTAAGACCAATAATGTGTCCACCTAGATATGTGGAGCATAATCGTTTTGTCCCTCGTGTAGTCCCTTATATCCATCCTGTAATTAATGTTAATCGTACTCACATCGTTAATGTACCTCGGCATATTTATCAACCTGTAACTCGAAACGTAGTTATAGACCCAGGATATCCAAGACGTTGCTACTGGTAAAAAATGATATCTCCCTAAAAGATTAATACAAACAGCCTTATTATCAAATGAGCGCCTATTAAATGGCGCTTTTTTCGTAATCAAATTATATTTTTATTGCGTGTTTTTAATCCAGTATTTAATTTGGTCGAAATGTAACACTACTGATTTCTTTTATCTTTTACATTCTCATAACAAGATTCATGCACCCCTTGTTCAAAAACATCATTCATACTGGCTTGATTAAGCATTTCTTCAATAGAATCTTTCTGTCCACAAAACACACAAGTTTTTTTATTCATTATTAACCCTCCGTTTTTATTACACATTTTGAATCTATTGTTCACTAAGCAACCATCCATTATTCTAGCTTTTCCAACGCGAAAAACGTCTGTTTACCATATATCAGAAAACAGACGTTTTTTTAATTAATATTGGATCTTCAACTAGCTGCTGTTATATAGAAGAATATATAAATTATAATACTACTCCCGCAAGGCTTCCTCTCAATACTTGTTTCTCATATTGGTTTGCACATAGGAAAGATGCCATAATAGATATTCTATTATTATCTTGCCTCTCAAACTTCTCAATCGTTACTTCACATCTAAGTAAAAACTCCTTGAAACTTGTACCGAAAAGAACCGTTTATGGTGCTATCTGCGAAAGTAAATATGAAAATAAATACCCATCGATTTTCCCCGAGGCAAATTATTTATATATGGCTAGAATAGTTAGAGTGTTACAAAAAGGTTGCCCTAGACCCACCCATATTTCACTTGTTATTATAATTTAATGGAGGGGAGAATTATTGGCAGAGGAAAAATACAGTAATCTTAGATTAGGAGAACGAGGAGCAATTATTAGTATTATTGCTTATATATGTCTTTCCGTTTTAAAATTAGTAATTGGATATATAAGTGATTCTGCTGCTTTAAAAGCAGATGGTCTAAACAATACAACCGATATCATTGCATCTATTGCTGTACTTATTGGACTAAAGCTTTCACAAAAACCACCTGATAAAGATCATAGGTATGGTCATTGGAAAAGCGAAACCATTGCATCAATGGTTGCTTCCTTTATTATGGCAGCAGTGGGTATACAAGTATTACTCGAGGCTATTACGTCAATGTTTCAAGGTGGGAAAGAGTCGCCCAACATTATAGCAGCTTATGCAGGTGTTTTTTCTGCATTAGTCATGTATTTTGTCTATCGCTACAATAAAAAGCTAGCGATTAAAATTAACAGCAAATCAGTTATGGCAGCTGCAAAAGATAACATTTCAGATGCTTGGGTAAGTATAGGAACTGCAGTGGGTATTTTCGGTTCACAATTAAATATGCCTTGGCTTGATACAGTAACAGCTATTATTGTAGGTTTATTAATTTGTAAGACCGCTTTTGATATTTTTAAACAAGCTTCTCATGAACTTTCAGATGGGTTTGACCCAGATAAAATAAAACTGTATCAGAATGTAATATTAAAAGTGGAAGGAGTTAAAGGAATAAAAGGAATTAAAGGGAGAAACTATGGGAATAACGAAGTAATAGATGTTGAAGTTCTTGTTGATTCTACCCTAGATATTAAAGAAGCTCATGAGATAGCAACCCATATTGAAAAAGTCATGATAAAAAATTATGGAGTATACGATGTTCATGTACATGTAGAGCCAGATTTATTCAACTTTCAATAGATATAGATTATGAAAAGATACATTATTTTAAATAAAATAACATAAGTCAAATTCCTTAACGTAAAGGTATTTGGCTATATTTATGTCGAAAATTACTTATGTACAAAGTTGCCGAAATGTTTGGTACCCCTATAATTAAAGAGTAAGCCCGAATCATAATAAAGTAGGGAAACCTCTTTTGTGGCTTCCCCCTTATGGCTTATTTGTCGACCGTAAAAGATGCCTTTATACACTCGGACCAAGGAAGCCATTACACAAGCCCGAGATATCAAAAGTTATAAAAAAACATAGCCTAGGCCAATCTACTCCATCATAAAAATTTTCATGTGTGAGCCTATTTAAATATCCCCAGAAACTTTCATCAGTATAAGGTTTTAGTGCTATTAATAATGTATCCATTGATATGAATTGCTCCCTTTCTAAAAAATCACACTTTATACCGCCTCATTTGTCCATTCTTTATCATCATGAACGAATAACAAACCGAGTTCATGGTGTTCGCCGTCATAAAGAGCTCTTTGGACAAAGCGCACTTCTCCATTATAGTCCAACACTTCTAGCTTACAATAAGCACGATTTACTTGTAGCGCCTCATAAAATTCTTTTTCCGTACGAACTTCGTTTCCATTTACTTTTGTAATTAACTCGCCAACTAAAAGTGACATTTTTTCGGCCGGAGAATTCGGAATCACTCCTAAGATAACGATGCCATTATTATTGTTGGCGAAATAAGAAGCACTGTTGTTATCGGACGTATGTTGTCTAAAAGAAATGAACTCACGACCAACGATGGCAATGACAGCTGAAATAACAGCCAAAACAGGAAGCCAATACGCACCAACGGTGAACGCTGTTACGATTAATGCTAATAAAAGTACTCGTCTCGCTGTTTTTTGAATGGCCTCTTTTGGCAAGGATGCCTGCACTTGCTGCTGGAAGCCGATTGCAAATGGGACGGCAACTAACGAAAATGTTGCAAATGGCGTCGTAATGACGGGCCACCATTGAAACACCGAAGTAATCGCATCCCCCGGAATCAACAATAGCACAGGGACCATCCATAGTTTTTTTGCTTCATGAAGGCCAACTTGCTTTCCTCGTTTACTTTTTTTCAATTTCGGTGAAGTGTGCAAATGACCTTTACGTAAAATTAAAAAACCTTCCACAAATAGCAACACAGCTAGCAAAATAGACATAAACAAATAGGAATTACTTGTTATGTCTGTCATCCATTTTGAAACGAAGGAATTTTCTATCGTTAGTTTTGGCAGCAACAACGAAAGAACGATCGCAATGCTGACAACAAAAGCTGGAGAAAGCAAGCGCGGCTGCATTGTCAGCATAAATAAAATCGTTAACAATGATGTCAATGCAATAAAACCTACCGGAATTACCACTCCTAACCCGAGCATGACAATTGACACGCATAACCCTGCAACTAGTCCTGATAGGGCAAATCCACTCCATTCAAGGTTAAAAGGTTGAATGCGGATGTTAAAATCCTTCCGTTCTCTTTTTGTACGGCGTATTCCGAGTAGGAATACAAAAAGCAATAATATATATAAAGCTGGGTTTAGGAAAAACCTTCCTAACCCAAACAAAAGCTCAATTAGCCATGCTTCGGCCATAAAGCACCATCCTTTATAACAAAAAATATATCCGTATTTCTATACGGATATATTCGACAAGTATCCCCTGACTCCTGCCAGTTCTTTATTTATACAATATTTTCATAGCGGTTTGTAGTTGGATATCATTTTTCTCATCTTTTACAGCTTCAATAATTTTTTCTTGAAGCTTTTTGGCTGTATCTTTATCAATTTGTCCTGTAACCGGAAGTCCATTTGCTTTTTGGAATGCTTGAACAGCCACCTCTGTTTGCTTGCTAAAATAGCCATCATGGCGACCAGGCTCAAAACCAAGTCCTTTTAACATGAGTTGTGCACTTTTAACCTGCTCATTATTTACGTCAAATGCCAACGGTTCCTTTTCGATATGGAGTGGGCTTGAATAAAAATAATCGGGCTGTTTAACTTCTACAGTTGGTTTCACACCCTTTTCATGTATCCAATTTCCGTCAGGTGTCAGCCATTTAAATAATGTTAGCTTAAGATTGCTGCCATCACCGAGCGGTACAGCTTGCTGAACAGTACCTTTACCAAATGAAGTTTCACCGATAATATCATAACCGCCCGCTTCTTTTAAAGCACCTGCTAAAATTTCCGAAGCTGAAGCGCTGCCTTGGTCAATTAATACTGTGATTGGATAGTTTTTCTTTTCTTTCAAAGATGAGAAATAACGTTTTTTCTCACCATTACGATTTTCGATTTGGACATATGGTTTTTCATCTGTCACTATAAGCTTCAAGATATCTTCCACGCTTTGTAAATAGCCGCCCGGATTGCCGCGAACATCTATGACTAATCCAGCAATTTTTTTGTCTTCAAGCTCTTTTAGTTGTTCTGTAAAGTCTTTCGCTGTGTCTTCTGAAAAGCTAGTGATTTCAATATAGCCGATTTTGTTATTTTTGTATTCCTTTACTTTGCTATAAACGGTTTCAATTGGTATTTCATCTCGTGTAACTTCTATTTTTAATTTGCCAGTTACACCGGGTCGCTCAATTTCAAGAATAGCCTTAGAGCCTTTTTTGCCACGGATTTTTAGCACAGCTTCATAGAGGTCAAGACCTGTTAGGCTTTTTCCATCGACGCTCAAAATATGGTCATTCGGCTTAAGTCCTGCTTTTTCCGCAGGTGAATCTTTAAATGGCGCAACAATCGTTACTTTGCCATCGGTCATGCTCACCTCTGCGCCAATACCCTCAAAAGATGAATCCAATGATTGTTCAAATTGGCTTGCTGTTTTTTTGTCCATATAGACGGAATACGGATCCTTAAGCGTATTCACCATTCCAGAAATGGCGCCTTCCACGAGATCCTTCGTGTCAACATCTTCAACATAGCTTCCAGAAATGAGCTCTAAAGCTTGCTTAATCTTGGCATAATCCTTTTCGATGCCCTTATCATCCTTAACAAAAACACTGCCAAGCTGGGCATTGCCATTTATTCCGTTAAATAAAAAATAAGAAATTCCAGCCCCAGCAAAAAGAGATAATGCCATTAATACAAAAACTATACTTTTGCGAATTCTCAAACCACTCACCCCAATTACAAGTTCACCTTCCTATTGTATCACATTTACTATTGTGCAGGAAAAGGCATCACATTAGAAAAACACGCCATTTGCTGACAATAGCAAATGGCGATGTTTTTCTTATACTTTAATCCCCTAATGAAGTTAAAGGTTCATAAAGTACAAAAATAGTGCGATGCCCTCATTTGTCTTTACACTTTATGCTAAGCTTGTACGCTTTATGTTCATAAAGTTAAAAGCTGACATATTTCCTTGGATCTACTGAATTTGATTTTGACGCATTCCATGATCCTTCATGGATTTCAAAATGAAGGTGGGCACCGTAGGAGTGGCCAGTATTCCCCATGTATCCTAATAAATCACCCTTACTTACTGTCTCACCTTCAGAAACACTGCGACTTTCCAGATGGGCATAAACGGTTGTGTACATTTTGCCATTCACATTATGTGATAAAAAGACAACATTCCCATATGATGATGAGTAGTAGGAACGAAAGACGATACCGTCAGCTACGGCAACAATCGGTACACTTGAGCCACGTTTCCCGATATCAATACCCGCATGGAGCTTCCCCCAGCGTTGACCATAATTTGATGTAACAGGCCCATTTGCAGGCTTCATAAAGGTGCCATCTGTTACTGGAGGCTTTTCACCTCGTTTTTTGGCTTCTTCAATGCGTCTTTGTTGCTCTAGCCATTGTTGATAAAGACGTCTATAGGATTCTTCTTGCTTCCTTAAAATTTCAGCTTCCTCTGCTTGATCCAACATTTCTTCTTCAATTTGTTGTTCCTGTTCCTTAAGCTTTTTCATTAATGTTTCTTTTTCACCTTTTTGTGAAAGAAAGGTTTGCTCGTCAGCTTTAAGTTCCGCTTTTTTTTGTTCCAACTGTTTAAGCTTCGCTTGTACTTCTACCTTTAATTCCTCAAGCTGCTCTTTATCATTCATATGAGCATGCAAAATATCTTTATCCTGCTGCACGATAATCGACACTGCATTGGCACGATCAAGAAAATCGCCAAAACTTTTTGCCCCAAGCAGTACATCCAGATAACTAACAACACCGCCGCTCTCCTGTACAGAGAGAACTCTTGTTTTTAATGCTTCATCCCTTTTTTCAATTTTTATTTCGAGCTCTTTAATATGGGCACTCAGCCTTTCAATTTCTGATTTCGTCGTTTTGATTTCTGCTTCTTTTTGGCGAATTCTTTCAGCCGTTTCAGCTACTGCTAAATCGATTCTCTTTATTTCCGCATTAACCTTTGCTTGTTCATTTTCAAGCTGATTAATTTCACTCTTTTTTTGTTGAACCTCTTTATTCAAATTTTGACGCTTACCATGTACTTCATTAATTTTTTGCTTTAGTTCTTGGTTGGCAGATGCATGGTTGCTGAAAAAAGTATAACCACCGAAAGCAATCATTACGGATAAAATGACAACAAAAAACTTTCGCACCGCACTTTCATCCCCCTATTTTATAATCTTCATTTTTCCTATAAAACTATAACTACGCCTTCAAAAACTTTCGAACTGACATTAAGCTGCCCCAAACACCGATAAAAGCACCAATAATCACAAGAATGAAAGCAACCTGAAAGGCGAAAGGATTAAATGGCAGCATTTGGATGAAAGTGTCGTGAAGCTTAGGCTGAAGTGTTTTATATAGGTAATCGTAGCTAAATAATATTAAAACAATCGGTGTGAGCGCACCCATAACACCAAGCAATAAGCCTTCAAGAAAAAAAGGCCAGCGGATGAAAGAATTCGTTGCTCCAACGAGTCTCATAATTTCAATTTCTCTTTTTCTAGCAAAAATCGTAATTTTTATAGTGTTCGAGATTAGAAACATCGCCGTAAATATTAACCCTATTATGAGAGCAAGGCCGATATTTCTAGAAATATTGACAAATTTAAATAATTTTTCAACTGTCCCTTGTCCATAATTAACTCGTTCAACATTCTTAAATTTCTCAATTTGTTTGGCAACTTGCGGAATCATTTGCGGATCTTTTGTTTTGATTACAAAAACATCGCGCAACGGATTTTCGTCTTTTAACGATTCGAAGGCTTTGCCCTCTTCACCAAAGCTAGCAATAATTTCCTGCAATTCTTTTTCCTTTGGCGAAAAAACTACCGTGTCGATTTCTTGTATTTTTTTGATTTGTAGTTCAAGCTGTTTGACTTGTGCTTCATTTGCAACTGAATCAATATGGACTCTTATTTCAACGTCTTTTTCGACAGTTGTTGCAAAGTTATTTAAATTCATCATAATCACAAGAAAAATCCCTACTAAAAGCAATGTAACCGTAACCGCGCTAACTGAGGCAAATGACATTAATCCATTTCTTACAATATTTTTGCCACCCTCTCTAAGATGTCGATATATTGTATTAACTGTCATAGCCGTATTCACCTCGGTTTTCGTCCCTCGCAATGCGCCCGCTTTCAATTGCGATGACACGCTTCCGCATTGTATTTACAATTTCTTTATTATGCGTTGCCATGACAACGGTCGTTCCTCGATTATTAATTTCCTCAAAAAGCTCCATAATTCCCCATGAGGAGTCAGGGTCCAAATTTCCTGTTGGCTCATCAGCTATGACGATTTTGGGATAGTTCACAATCGCTCTTGCAATCGAGACGCGCTGCTGCTCCCCTCCTGAAAGTTCGGCGGGAATAAAGCGCGCTTTATGCTTCAGTTTTACAAGATCAAGAACTTCAAGTACACGCCGCTTAATATTCCGCGGATGCTCCTCGATTACTTCAAGTGCAAAGGCAACATTCTCGAAAACGGTTAGTTTTGGTAGCAATTTAAAGTCTTGGAAAACAACACCGATATTTCTTCTTAACAGCGGCACTTTGCTTGCTCTTAATTTTGAAAGGTTGATTCCATTTATCATAATTGATCCTTTTGTCGGTTTCTCTTCACGGTACATCATTTTTATAAATGTTGATTTCCCAGCACCGCTAGGGCCGACAACATATACGAATTCGCCTTGTTTAATTTGGACATTAATACCGTTTACTGCTAATACCCCATTAGGATATTGCTTATAAACGTCTTCCATTTCTATCATTAAAATCACACCTAAAATTCTTTTTTATTAGACACACTTTTTTATTATACCATCTATATTCGCTATTTTGAGGCAAAATTTTATTAAATTTGTTTCAATATGAGGGAATTTTCGACAAATGCTTGGATGGGCACTATAAAAAAAAGAGCTTTCTATACTTAGTATAGAAGCTCTTTTATTATTGGTTTTTTATTATTTTTTTTCAGCTAACCATTCAGAAACAGCTTTAGCATCGTCACCTTGAATTAATCCTGCTGGCATCGCGTTTTGTCCGTTTGTAATAATACCTTCAATTGCAGCAGCATCTAATCTGCTACCAACATCAGTTAAATTAGGACCAACGCCACCTTCAAGGTTTTGGCCATGACAGCTAGCACAACTTTGTTTATATACTCCTTCTGCAGCAGCGTTTTCTGTTGCAGGTGCAGCAGTTCCACCAGTTCCGCCACCATTATTAGCTGTGTTTCCACCGCCGCCACATGCACCTAGTACAAGTGCAGAGCCCATAAACAACGCAAGTAACTTTTTCTTCATCTAGTTACTCCCCCTTTTTTTGAGTAATAGTAAATGTTGTTAAGTGTACCAAATGTTTGTACACTACCCTATTATAAACAATTTTTTACACATGTAAAACCTTTCGACAAGAACATATGAATTATCTTGTACTATAATAGCGGAAATTGTGACAATTTTTTGAACAAATTGTTATAGGGTAGTAAATCGAACACTTTGGTCATCTACAGTGATTAGTATTTGCAAATTTTTTTACTATATCCTAGAAACTTGCATTTTTTTGTAACTACATTTAATTAAAAGTACTTAGTTTTGATCTTAAATAGGCATCAATAAATGGGTCAATTTCTCCATCCATTACGGACTGTGTATTCCCAATTTCGAAATTGGTTCGGTGGTCTTTTACCAACGAATAAGGATGGAAAACGTATGAACGAATTTGACTTCCCCAACCAATTTCTTTTTGTTCGCCGCGAATTTCGTTGAGCTCGGCTTGCTGCTCTTCGATTTTTTTCTGATAAAGCTTTGCCTTTAACATTTTCATCGCTTGTTCGCGGTTTTTAATTTGTGAACGTTCTGATTGGCATGTTACGACAATGCCGGTTGGTTGATGGGTAATCCGCACAGCAGAATCCGTTGTATTAATATGCTGCCCACCAGCACCAGTGGAACGGTACGTATCGATTTTTAAATCCGCATCACGAACTTCAATTTCAATTTCCTCATTAAATTCCGGCATAACTTCACAGGAGACAAACGACGTATGGCGACGGCCTGAAGAGTCAAATGGCGAAATCCGAACGAGACGGTGCACCCCTTTTTCAGCTTTTAAATATCCATAAGCATTATGGCCTTTAATTAATAGTGTAACACTTTTAATTCCCGCTTCATCACCAGCCAAATAGTCAAGCGTTTCAACTTTAAAGCCTTTTCTTTCAGCCCAGCGTGTGTACATACGTAAAAGCAATGAACCCCAATCCTGGGACTCGGTACCACCGGCACCAGGATGAAGCTCTAAAATGGCATTATTTTTGTCATATGGCTCACTGAGGAGAAGCTGAAGTTCAAATTGGCTTACATCCGCTGAAAGCGACTTGATTTCTTTCTCTAGTTCTTTTTGCAAGTCCTCATCATATTCTTCTTTTAGAAGTTCATGTGTAACCTCAAGGTTTTCAAAGCTTTCGTTTAATGCGGCAAACTCGCCGACAATATCTTTAAGGCCATTTGCTTCGTTGATAATTTGCTGAGCAGCCTGTTGGTCATCCCAGAAGCTTGGCATCGACATCATTTCATCTAGCTCAGCAATTCTTTTTTCCTTCTCCTCGAGGTCAAAGAGACCCCCTAAAGCCTACTAGAATTTTCGCTATTTTATCAAGTTCTTGTTTTATTTCCACTAATTCCATCGTTCTTTTTCACCTCAAAAGTTTATGTAAGGGGGTCTGACCCCCTATTGGTTACCATGGCAGTGTTTGAATTTCTTGCCGCTACCGCATGGGCATGGGTCGTTGCGGTTCGTTTCTTGGCGTTTGACGTACGGCTTTTTCTTTGTTTCCCCTTCACTGCTATCAGCTGGCTTGACTGCTTGGCCTTCGGCTACTTTTTGTCTTTGGAGATTGTTTCGAATTTGCGCCTTCATGATGTACTTTGCAACATCTTCTTCAATAGAAGCAATCATAGTTTCAAACATTGCAAAGCCTTCCAGTTGATATTCGCGCAATGGATCAATTTGACCGTATGCTCGTAAATGGATGCCTTGGCGCAGCTGATCCATTGCATCAATGTGATCCATCCACTTCGAGTCTACAGAACGCAATACGATAACCTTTTCAAATTCCCGCATTTGTTCTGGCGACAGCTCGGCTTCTTTTTCATCATAATCGCGTTTAACACGCTCAAAGATTATTTCTTCAACTTCTTCAGGCTCTTTCCCTTTAATGTCGGCTTCTGTTAAGTTGCCTTCATCTAATAGATGACCTTCTGCATAACTTACAATACCTTTGTAATCCCACTCCTCCGGTAAAGCATCCTTTGGCATGTGGACGTCAATACTACGAGCAATCGTTGAACGAATCATTCTTTCAACAACTTCACGGAGATTTTCGGCATCTAGTACTTCATAGCGCTGCTTGTATATGATATCACGCTGCTGGCGCAGTACATCATCATATTGCAGCAATGTTTTACGTGCATCAAAGTTATTCCCCTCAACACGCTTTTGTGCCGATTCTACTGCTTTTGTCACAAGCTTGCTTTCAATCGGCTGGCTATCATCCATACCAAGGCGATCCATCATCGCTCTCATATTATCAGAGCCAAAACGGCGCATTAATTCATCTTCCATTGATAAATAAAACTGAGTTATACCTGGGTCACCTTGACGGCCTGAACGTCCACGAAGCTGATTATCAATCCGCCTGCTTTCATGGCGTTCAGTTCCGATAACAGCTAAACCACCACTCTCTAACACACCTTCACCAAGCTTAATGTCTGTACCACGACCAGCCATGTTCGTAGCAATCGTAACCGCCCCAGGCTGACCAGCATTTTCAATAATTTCAGCTTCTCTTTCATGGTTCTTCGCATTTAAAACATGGTGACGAATTCCTTTTTTCTTCAACAATTGCGAAATTAATTCAGATGTATCAACATTTACTGTACCAACAAGCACAGGTTGACCTGTTTGATGACGGACAGCAATATCCTCAACAACCGCATTAAACTTGCCACCAATTGTTTTATAAATTAAATCTGGGCGGTCATCACGCGCAATCGGTTTATTCGTTGGAATCGCAATAACTTGCATATTGTAAATATTACGAAATTCCTCTTCTTCCGTTTTCGCCGTACCAGTCATCCCCGAAAGCTTTTCGTACATCCGGAAATAGTTCTGGAACGTTGTTGTTGCTAGTGTCATGCTTTCATTTTGAATCTTCAGGCCCTCTTTTGCTTCAATTGCTTGGTGCAAGCCTTCACTATAGCGGCGCCCTTTCATCAAACGACCGGTAAATTGATCGACAATAACAACTTCCTCATCTTGGACAACATAGTCCTCATCACGATGCATACTGGCATGTGCCTTCAATGCTTGGTCGATATGATGAACGAGCTGAACATTAGCTAAGTCAAATAAATTTTCAACTTTAAAGGCCTCTTCAGCTTTTTCCATCCCTTCCTCAGTAAGCTGTACACCCTTTGTTTTCACATCATACTTATAATCGACATCCTGCTTTAATGTCCTAACAAAAGTGTCAGCGGTAAGATAGAGTGATGCAGACTTTTTCGCTGTCCCGGAAATAATCAACGGCGTACGTGCTTCGTCAATTAAAATCGAGTCAACCTCGTCAATAATGGCATAGTGAAGCGGCCTTTGAACCATATGCTCTTTATAAAGCACCATATTATCGCGCAAATAATCAAAGCCGAATTCATTATTTGTACCATATGTAATATCAGCATTATATGCTGTTTGTTTCTCTTCTTGTGACAGGCTATTTAAATTAAGCCCTACCGTTAAGCCTAAAAACTCATGAAGCTTCCCCATTTCGGTAGCATCACGACGCGCCAAATATTCGTTAACAGTTACAATATGAACGCCTTTACCAGTCAATGCATTTAAGTATGCAGGCATCGTCGAAACAAGCGTTTTACCTTCCCCCGTTTTCATCTCGGAAATATTCCCTTCATGAAGAGAAATAGCTCCAATAATCTGCACCGGATAAGGACGCATCCCTAACACACGGACAGACGCTTCTCGCACTACTGCAAAAGCTTCTGGTAAAAGATCATCCAATGATTCGCCATTTTGATAACGAGCTTTAAATTCTTCCGTTTTTGCGCGAAGTTCGTCATCTGACAGCTTTTGAACATCTGGCTCAAGTGATTCAATGTGATCAGCAATTTTTTGATATCGGTTTAAATAGCGTTGATTTACATCCCCAAAAACTTTCTTTAAGATTCCTAGCATGTTTTACGCTCCCTCAAGAATAATAGAGTCCTACCCTTTATATTAACATTTTATTAAAAAGTATTACAACCGGTGGGTATTACGGAAAAACAATTGATTCTGTTGACATGAAAATAATATTTTCACAAAAAAAATAAGCCAAGAACAAGTTGAATAAGTTCCTGACCTTCTTTTATGCCTGTAATTGTTTTTCCAGCTTTGCAATTTTACGTTCATTAAGTAGTATTTTTTCATGTGCTAATTCAATATCGGACTGTTGTATAGAAACGATTCCAGCAAGACTTGTCAACCTTCGATCAAATTTTATTTGATTATTTTTTATTTCTTTAACCTCGGAATCAAGAACTTTTACTGAATCGGCTAATTGGTGAAGCAATTCTTCATGTTTGTCTAACCTAGTATTAACCTCATCTCTAAATTCAAGCATCTCTTGCTTGAATTCAAGCATTTCTTGTTTGAACTCTGTCATTTCTTGTTTGAATTCTGTCATTTCTTGTTTGAATTCGACAAACTCATTTCTAAAGTCTTGCAAAAACTCCATGATTTGCTTTGTTTCTTCGCCCACATTTCTCACCACCATTCGTATTATAGTTTTACCATATACCGCCGAAAATGTCACTTAAAAGTCTACTCCCATTCTTGGCTCGATTTTCTTATACTCATATGCCATTTCTATTATTTTTCTATCGATGTATATTGTCATTATAGCACGAAACAACCCAAAACACAAACATCCGTTCCTGTTATTCTTATTTAAAAGACGCAGCCAATATTGACTGCGTCCTCAGATAACGGTTTTAAACATTATTGAGCTTCAATTAAACCGTATTTGCCATCATTGCGACGGTAAACAACGTTTGTGCTGTTTGTTTCAGCATTAACAAATACAAAGAAATTATGACCTAACATGTTCATTTGCAGAATAGCTTCTTCTGAATCCATTGGTTTTAGGTCAAAGCGCTTGTTACGAACAACTTCAAAATCTTCGTCATTGTGATCGTCATATACACCACCATTTACATTCTCTACAAAACCGTATCTTGGTGACTCTTCAGATTGGCGGAGCTTGCGGTTTACTTTTGTTTTATGCTTGCGAATTTGACGCTCTAGCTTGTTCACAACAAGGTCAACTGCCGCATACATATCAACATGACTTTCCTCTGCACGAAGCAAAAGATTTGTCATTGGAATTGTAACTTCAATTTTCTGCTCGCTATTATATACACTTAAATTAACGTTAACATCAGACGTTGGTGTTTGCTCAAAATACTTCTCTAGCTTGCCAATCTTTTTCTCCACATATTCTCTAATTGCTGGAGTAACTGTGATGTTTTCGCCTCGAACGTTGTATTTCATAGTGGATACCCCTCCTTGATTTGTGCTATGTTATTATATTTCTATTTTACCCTATCTAATTCCTGCTGAAACAGTAAAAATTTCAAACTTCTTGGAGAAATGTGTAAGTTTTGTGACACGTTACTTACTTTTTTTTATCTAAAAACATCCCATCAATCGAAACATTTTCATAAGGTTCAGCATACTCGTTATTCTTTTTCTTTTTTAATTGTAGTACTTGCAAATCTTTTTTTATCATATTCTGTTGTTCAAGCATAATACCATATATATTTTTTTCTAAATTCACTAATTGCTGCTTTACATTTTCATCCAGCTTATTTGATAAGTCAGGTAGTGACTTCAAAATTTGTTCCCGTTCTCCTAATAAATCATGAATAGATTGAATATAATCTTCACGGCCCTCATTTGGCAACCCTGCTTCGAGAATACTTGCTAATTGGTTCGTTTTTTGAATAAATTTCACTAGTTGTTCCACTAAGCTTGTCCACTCCCAGCATATTGCTGTTTTCTAGTGATTTGGATAACTTCTTTCCAAGCATCACGAAATTCAGTAATATATCCTTCCACTTCATCTAATATTTCAACGCTATTGTCAGTGTTTGCTTCAATTAACCTTCTGTACATATAGTCGTACATTTGCATCATATTTTTAGATACTTCCACATCCATATTTAAGGTAACCATTAGTTCATTAATAACACTTTGGGCTTTTAGAAGATTTTCATGGCGTTGTTCAATGTTTCCTTGTTTAATAGCTGCTTTACCTTGTTTAATAAATTTTAGACAGCCATTATAGAGCATCAATGTCAATTCTCCAGGCGAAGCCGTATTCACTGAGTTTTGCTTATATTGTTGGTATGGTTGATTCATAGACATATGCTACTCTCCCTTATTATTAAAATATGCAATTCTAAGCTGTAGTAAAAACTAAGGTGCCGAGTTCACTTTATTTACTGTACATACTAGATAATTGTGCCATTAGCTGATTTGATTGGTCATTCATTCTTTGCATCGCTTTTTCCATGGAATTGAATTGATTCCAATAGCGCTTTTCCATTTGCTTTAGTCGTTCTTCCCAGTTCGTCATATCGGCTTTAATTCTAAGCAAATCTTTTCCCATCGAATAACCGTGTTCTGTTTTATACGAATTTCCTGCTTTTTCTTCAACTTTCCTCATTGTATTATCGATTGATTCACGAAGACGGCGGGCTAGACCTAGTTCACCATATCTCGATGAATCAGACTTTGATTTTGGGCTGTCTGCCATAAATAATTGATAAACAGCTTCAGGATTATCTTCAATTGCTGCTCGCAATTTATTTTCATCAATTTCTAGCTTACCTCGTTCTAAATAATCCTTCGATGTTTTTATACCAATTTCAGAGAGTTGATTATAATCATTGTGTGTACGTGAGTCTGGTGTTGATTTAACCTCAGTATATAAATCTATGCGCATCGTCGATAATCCACTTGTTAACATGGAATCACGGCGAAGCAAACCGCTTTTCGCTTTTTCTTCCCACTGTTCAATTTCTTTATCCTTCATTCCAGCTTTTTGTTCGTCTGACAGTGGTGTGAAGGTGCGAAAACGCTCTTCCGTAAGCTTTCCGTTTATTTTTTCAATCATTTCATTATACTTGTTAACGAAGTCTTTAATTGTTTGCACGATGGCATCGGTGTCGGTGCTTGTATTGATTGTTGTATATTCTCCATCCGCCATATCCTTTTTTAATGTAAAAGTAACACCGTTCATTGTGAATGTGTTCGACTTGCGGGATGTTTCCAAACCATTAATTGTAAACGTGTTATCTGTTCCACCTGTTTCAGTACCAACTTTTAAGACATCTGTAAATAAGGTAGCATCCCCATCTCGACTAACAATCTTTCCATCTGCATCTCTGTTAATATTGAGAAATGACATTTCTACGCCATTTTCATTAAAATTACCTGTTTGTTTTCTGGATATTGAAACTTTATCAGAGCCTTCATCATAAAACGCACTTACCCCAGCACTTGAAGCGTTGATTGTATCAAACATTTGATTCAAGCTTTTTGCACCATCTATTTTAAAATCGGTGTATTGGGCTTCCCCTTTATCATTATATGTTTTGATAGAAAACTCGAGGTAACTTTGTTTAAAGCTGACACTAAAAGTTTGGTCAGCATCTAGCATCCTTCCAAACGTCATTTTTCCAGTATTAGTATCTATATAAACTTCATTTGCACCTAATGTATCTATATCAAAATTTTCTTCGGTTATAACACTAAATTGAGTATCAATTCCTTCAACTTTAACCGTAATTGCAGATGGCAAATCCGAGATAGCACCTTTTGATAATTGGAATTCTTTTGCGCCACCTTCACCGACACCGAAATTATCTTTTGTAGCAAATTTATCTTGTTTCCACTCAAATCCTGTATTAACTTTATCTTTCTGTGACCACAAACTTTTCGTTGGATCTAACTTACCGTTACCAGCATCACTAATTGCATCAGTGCTCACCCGTCTAGCAGCGGTAGCCAACTTCACATTTTCGATCTTATAAGCTATATTCCCAGCTTCAGCATTTGCCGTCGCTGTCACATATTGGTCGTTTGACGTCGTTGCTTTTCTTTTCAGCATATTGGATTGACGCCAAATCCCATCAAAAATAAATTCGTCAAATTCCTTCATCAATTTATTCATGTCACGATAACTATCGCGTTGCCATTCAAGTACTTGCTTTTTTTGCATTAAGCGGTCTAAGGGCAACCTTTGCGCTCTCATCATTGACTCTACTATAGATTGGGTATCCATTCCACTTGCTAACCCACTAAAACGAATGCCATCTACCATTTAACTCCATCTCCCTCTATAACTTTTTGTCGATAAATAAACCTAAGTATTCTGTCATTTTTGCATACATGTCTAGCAATTCTTTTGAAGGAATTTCACGAATTACTTTTTTAGTTTCCTGGTCAACAACCTCAACATAATATCGATCCAATTCTTCATGTACTTTAAAATTCAACGACGTAAATGTTGGCTTTAAAAATTCGTTCAAGCCGTTTACAACATTTTTTAAATCCTCTTTTGTTAGTTCCTGCTGTAGCTTTTCTTTTTCTTGTCTCTCTTGATTTATTTTTTGTAATTCTTGTTGCTCATTAACATTTAGTTCTAGTGTTTTTTTTGTTTCAAGCTCCTGCTTGGGGCTTGATTGTAATTGCATTTGTGAACTACTACCGTCAATTTTCATATCAAACAACTCCCCATCATATTCCTATGCTTTATATCGGTTAATAAAAAAAATTTTACATTAGAAAAACACGCAATTTGCCAAAATAGCAAATTGCGATGTATTTTCTTATACTGATATCCTATAAAAAGTTATATATCAGTATAAAAAATGGAAGTTTGATTTAGGAGGCGATAATGAATGGAAGTTTTTTTGAGATATTGTATACTTAGTATTAGGAAACAATGGAGGTGTGTACAATGTCAAATAAAAAAACGAAAGTAAACGAGGAGCTAGATCCATATGATTATCAAGAAGAACGCTATGAATTGATTGAAGGAATCCGCTATGATATACAAGCAGCACCAATGATTAGGCACCAGCAATTAGTCACTTATTTTTGGAGATGTTTTGAAGATTTGTGTGCGCCTGAGGGACTAGTGCTTACCTCGCCGATTGATGTCAAATTTGATGAGGATAATGAATTCCAGCCTGATGTCGTTTACATAATGAACGAAAATCTTCATATTGTCACCGAAAAAAAGATTATTGGCACCCCTGACATCATCATTGAAATCCTATCACCAAGTACAAGCTACAATGACAAAATCCGCAAAAAAAGAGTGTACGAACGGTTTGGTGTAAAAGAATATTGGATTGTTGACCCCGTTCATTTGTATGTTGACCAATTTGTTCTTACCAACAAAAAATACTTCCTTGCGAACACCTACGGTTCTAAAGATGTTATCCGCTCAGAATTACTTTCCTGTATAAAAATCGACCTTGAAAGCATTTTTAGCAAATTATTAGTATTTGACAAGGATTAAGGCTGGAAGGGAGGGACACGGTGACAGGACAAGTCCGTTGTCCCGCCCTATCATTTTGTCCTATTACTTCGTATAATACCGAACTACCTTCGATATAGCCTCAACAACAGACATAACATCTTCTTCTGTCATTTTTGGAAACAATGGAATCGTTAACGCAGTTTCATACCATTTCTCTGCAATTGGGCACAATCCTTTTTCGTAACCTAGTCTTTGGTAGTATGGATGGAAATAAACAGGCAAATAGTGAACATGTACACCGATATTTTCAGCACGCAATGCCTCAAAAATTTCCCTTCTGCTTACTTGAAGTTTTTCTAACTCAAGACATAACATATACAAATGCCAACTAGAGTTTGTTCCTTCTAATTGAGTAGGAATTTTTACACCATTTAAGTTTGTAAACTCCTGATTGTAAATTCCCGCTATTTCCCTTCTTCTTTCTACAAACTCATCTAGCTTTCGCAATTGCGATATACCTAATGCTGCTTGTAAGTCAGTCATTCGATAGTTATAACCTAAATCAACCATTTCATAATACCAAGGACCTTCGTCCTTTGATAAATTATAATTGCGAATGCCATGGGAACGGAATAATCGAAGTTTTTCTGCATAGTCTTCTGAATTTGTAGCAATTATTCCACCCTCACCTGTTGTAATATGCTTAACAGGGTGGAAGCTGAACATCGTCATGTCTGCCTTTGTTCCTACTTTATAACCTTTATAGGTAGCACCTAAAGAATGGGCGGCATCTTCAATGATTACTAGATTATGTTCCTTTGCAATTTCACATATCGTATCTAAATCAACAGGCTGCCCAGTAAAGTCCACAGGAATAATCGCCTTTGTATTTGGTGTAATCGCGTCCTTAATTTTTTCAGGAGATATAGTATAGGTTTCTTCATCAATATCAACAAAAACCGGCTTTCCCCCGCAATAAAGAACACAGTTGCTGCTTGCCGCAAACGTAATCGGTGTTGTAATTACCTCATCCCCTTGGCTAATTCCTGCTGCAAAACAAGCTCCATGCAGGGCAGCCGTGCCATTAGCAAAAGCAACAGCATATTTTGCACCAACATAATCTGCCACCGCTTGTTCAAATTCTACGATTTTAGGTCCTTGGGTAATAAACGGACTTTTTAATGTTTCCAAGACTACTTGAATGTCCTCTTCATCAATCCATTGCTGTCCATAAGAAAGATACGTATCGCGGACTGGCTTTCCGCCATAGATTGCAAGTGTCATCGCCATTTCCCCCTTATTAAACAAAACTTTACGATAAAAATTGGCGGTCTCGATGCCTTTTTAGTAGTTGGAGAGGAAAAAACCACCTCTTACATTAGGTGGCTCGTTTTAATCCATTCCTCTGTTCTTCTAATTCCTTCTTCTAAACTAACCTTCGGTTCCCAGTCTAACAATTCTTTAGCCTTATTATAATTACATAATAATTTTTGGATTTCACTTTGCGGGTGAATATGCTCAATATGTTCAATTCTTGACGAATCATTTACAATTAACATTGCTAGGTCGTTCACAGAAATATCCCTTCCCAATCCAGCATTGACAATTTCACCATTTACTTGATTAGAATATCCAGCTTGAACAACAAAATCAGCACAATCATCCACATAGAGCAAATCCCTTGTTTGCGTACCTTCCCCATAAATATTCAAAGTTTCACCGGCAAGCTTTTTCTTAATAAAAATGGCAACAACGCCACCTTCTCCACCCGTTTTTTGGAACGGTCCATATGTATTAAAAGGACGAATTACAACCGTTGGCAACCCATAAGCATGATAATATGATAACACCATATTTTCAGCGGCAATTTTTGCTCCAGCATAGGGTGATGCTGGTTTAATTGGATGAGTTTCTGTAATTCCGTGTTCATCCATGCAGCGGTCATAAACCATACATGTACTCATGAACACCACTTTTGTTTGATGCTTGCGACATTGTTCCATAATGTAAAAAGTACCAACTGTGTCATTATTAAAGGTTGTCCGTGGATCATCAATTGAATCTTGGACATTTATAGAAGCACCAAGATGATAGCAAATATCAAACGAGTTTTCTGTAAAAAGCTGCTCTAAAAGCTGTTCATTTTTAATATCACCAATAATGAAAGACTCTAACTTATCTTTAAATTCTTCAATATTTTCTTCCCTGCCATTGGATAAATCATCTAAAATCCAAACTTTATGGCCATCAGCAAGCAATCTTTTAGCGACTGCCCGCCCAATAAAGCCCGCTCCACCTGTAAGTAAAATTTTCATTCCATCCTCTCCTTCTCGCTGGGACATGGAGACAGGTTCGAAACCACTGAAAAAATCGAGCCATTTCAAACTTATTGTCCTAGAATCACTTTTATTGTCTAATAAGAGTCATTTATTGTCGAGATTAGGCAACTTATTGTCCGCCCAAGGCCATATATTGTCCGATTGCCATATATTTGAAATATATTTGCATTATGAAAGCTACTTTTTCAGTAATATTAACCTGTCCCCGTGTTCCTTATAGTAATTCCCATGATAATGGGGTACCTTTTTTAATGTTTACTTTCGCTGTTTTACCAAGCACATTTTTTAAATGTTTCGGCGCTAGACCAAAGCCTGGTCGAATGGCTTTTATATTTTCTTTCGTTAAAACTTCACCTGCACGAATATCTTCAGTAACATATAATGAGCGCCGGTCCTTTAGTGATGCTTGTTCAGCTTTTGTTGGACCATAGCTAATTTCCCCTAGGCTTTTCCATGCTTTTTCCGTTTCCGTAACCAATGCCTTCATTTCATCAGGCTCCATTGAAAAAGCTGAGTCTGTCCCACCTTCTGCTCTTGAAGTGGTAAAATGCTTTTCAATCACCGTTGCCCCTAAAGCGACACTGGCAACGCCGATTCCAATTCCCATCGTGTGATCTGACAAGCCAACTTCACATTGGAACAGCTCACGCAGATGTGGAATTGTTAGTAGATTCGAATTTTCCGCTGATGCTGGATATGTACTCGTACATTTTAAAAGAATAATATCTTTACAGCCTGCTTTTCTAGCTGCCTGCACAGATTCATCCAACTCGGCTACAGTTGCCATTCCAGTTGAGATAATGAGGGGTTTTCCTGTTGAAGCTACTTTCTCAATAAGGGGAATATCCGTATTTTCAAAAGAAGCAATCTTGTAACAAGGTACATTTAATTTTTCTAAAAAATCAACCGCTGTTTCATCAAAAGGAGAACTGAAGGCAACTAAACCTAATTCACGGCACCGTTTAAAAATCGGTTCATGCCACTCCCACGGAGTATAGGCCTCCTTGTATAGATTATAAAGCGATTGGCCTTTCCATAAGCTGTCTTCGTTATCAATAAAAAACTCACCTTCATTTATATCTAATGTCATCGTATCAGCTGTATATGTTTGTAGTTTCAGTGCATCAACACCAGCCTTGGCAGCAGCCTCCACAATTTGTAATGCCTTTTCCAATGATTGGTTATGGTTGCCAGACATTTCAGCTATTATAAAAGGTTTATAACCTCTTCCAATTTGTCGATCACCAATTTTCAACTTTATCACCTCGTTTTTCGAACAGAGGGACAGTTTCGTTGTCCCATTCTCCGATTCCCCATGAACTTATTGGGACAACGAACTTATCTCCGTGTCCCAGATTGCTTCAACAACTGGATGTATTTTGAATTTTATATCAGCTTGCAAAAGGGTCCTAGCCTTTTTGGACATTTCCTTAAGGTCTTCAGGATTTTCAATAGTACTATTTATTATATCGACAAGATCCGATACTTTTACATTTTCATGCCAACCTAAATTCCAAACCGCCCCGAATTCAGCTGCTGCTTCTGTTGATGCCATTTGATTTTCGGCAACAACCGTTACAATTGAAGGTAATCCAAGGGTCATTCGTTCCCACATCGTTACTCCACCCGCACCTAACGCTAAATCCGCTTTTTTCATCAATTGGGCAAGATAGTCAATTTGCACATAAAAATGAATTCCCCTATCCTGACATCTTTTTTCAATAATTTTTCTATTAGCGTTAGAGCAGCCGACAACAACATGGATAGTAAGTTCAGACAAATCGATATATTCCAACGCATCCAAAACCTTCATTGTTTCATTTGTTGGGTCAGATCCACCATAAAAAACTAAAACATCTTGAATCGATTTATTCTTTTTAACGACGACAGTATTTTCTTCATAAAATTCAGGACGGAGCAATAGATATTGGAGTCCAAGTAGCTTTTTACATCTAGCCGGAACTAAATCATCGTACCTGTTTTCGAAATCCTTAAAATAGTTTTGATCAAGAAGAACATCGCAATCATGCTTTCGATTGGCTAAATCATCAATGACCATGATCTTCGGTATAGATTCGCGAACGATTTGCTCCCATTGTTCATTGATTTGGTAATGATCGACGATAATAAGGTCAACCTTTAATCCATTCCACTCTATTAAACGCAAAGTTTCCTCGGCATCTTTTTTTTGTTCAAACGTCTGTTTACTATTTGTACTTCGTAAGCATTCGTACCCTTTTGCTTTAACAAAATCACATAGATGCCCCTCAAGTTCACGACAAATAAAATAAACCGTTGCTCCCTCTGTCCGCAACATATCGGCCAATGTCAAACAGCGCATAATATGACCAGAACCAATCTTAGTTGAGGCATCGGAACGGATTAAAATATGCATAAATTCACCCAATTTCAAAATTAACATATAAAATAGATATTCTCATAAAGAAGCAGAACAACAGTTTGCATCAGTCTGGTTAAAGTGCGAAAACATGATAAAATATAGTAGCAACTACATAAGCAAGGCGGCGGCTGAACTCCCTGGAAGGGGGTGAGGCACATGACGACATATGAAGCATTTAGTTTAATAGCGCAATTTAGCCTAGTGCTGATGGCAGCTTTTACACTTATTCTAACAATTGTCGTCTATATAATAAAAAAGAAATAGCCACCCTGCCGCCAAGTAAGGTGTGCTATTTCAAATAGTAATCTAAACTGGCCAGCCGCTTTCGATGCGGCATGTAGTTGCATCGACTGAGTGTTCCCGCACTCAGTCATTTTTTAACTTAAACCTTTTCTACATACATTATACACTTATAGTTCAAGGTTTAGCAATAATACTAACTCATTGACCATACATATTGTGGCCTCAATTAAACAACCGGCTTTTGCTCAATATGGGCATTTAGCTTGGCAACTTTCGGACGTTCTACTAAAAAATTCACAACCGTTTGGGACGAAACAAGCTTATCCCCTTGAAAATGATTAGCAACAGCTTGACAAAGTTGATAATCTTCTTCCGTGTCTAATGTAATCCGCAGTTCAGGATGTTGCTTCTCAACTGGCACTGTTACTGTAGTTACCTGAAATAGCTGCAGATACTCATAAGCATAATACGTAACATGCTCCCGATGGCGCGATTCATGACCACTATTGTAGATGTATTCTAAGGATGAAAACGAAACCATTTCAACCGCTAGTCCCCGTGGCAGATTTCCGTTAAGCAGCATGATATCTGCTGGATTCTTTTCCATTTCAGCAATAACGTCGTTCGCTAGCTCGTAATCAACAAATGGGCAATCGGCCGTTACTCGTATGACGTAGTCAGGCTGAATCTGCACTGCACACTCATAATACCGTGCCAACACGTCTTCCTCTGAACCACGGAAGCAATCAACATTATTTTTCAAACACCATTGTTCAACTGCATCATCTTGCGGTAGCGTTGACGTAGCAACAATGACTTTATCAACATTTTTAACTTGCTTGCACCTTGAAACAACATAATCAAGCACGACGCTGTCACCAAGAGGCTTTAATATTTTTCCAGGTAGCCGTGTGGATCCCATGCGTGCTTGAATAATAATGATTGTTTTCATTCCTCAAACACCCCTACATACTTTCTAAACTTCCCTTTTTGCTTCTCCCAATCTTCGGCAAGCATTTCATAAATATAAACATCATGAAACTGACCATTTTTGAATACATGATTTTTATAAAAGCCTACCTCACGGCTGCCATGCATTTGATGTATTTTTCGGACATTAAGATTCTCGGCCATTACTTCGCCAATCAACTTGTGTAAATTAAATTTTTCAAAGGCATAGTTATATAAATAAGGCCCAATCATCGCGCCTACCATCGCATAATTCAAATCACCGATATAATATGCCCAAGTAGCCCGATGGTTAATTTCATCAATATCATTAAGAGAAACAAGCCCCATTGGCTGTTCCTTAGAATAAATTACCCAGTACATGCAAGTTGAATCATTTGAAATTCGCTTAAACCATTGGTATTGATTTTCCAAGTTGTACTCGATATCTGTAAACATATAGCGTGTTACATGCTCGCTTGTCCGCCACTGTAAAACAAGTTCAAGATGATCTTCTTTCAACGTAACAAAATGCATAAAAGCCCTCTTTTCTGCTACCGCAAATCAATTTCTCTCGTAAAATATGTTAAAAGATGATAGCCATCCCATATTTCGTGAAAATCTAATGCTTGACCAACAGGAACAATTCGATCAATTCCCCGCCCTTGGAGTGTCATAACGAATTCTACCAACTCCTTTTTCGTAAAACCATAATAAGATAATGTTTGGTCTTTCTCATTAAAAACAGGTGCTAACTCAGCTAAACTTGAAAAAACCATCTCCAAGAAAATTCCACCGCCACAATGTACTTCACGAATATTTTTATTCAGAGTACTCATTTCCACTCGCAATGAAGAAGTGTTATCTGCAATTGAAACAGCAGTCGATTCCGCTTGTGCTCCGTAGTAAAAAGCTGTTGATAATCTTGTCATATGTAGCGCCGCAGAAATAGAATGCTTTTCTTGTTCAAGTTTTTTCTGAAGACCTTGCCAAAAGCGCGCTTCGGCTTTCGTAATTTGTTCCGTTTCACCAATCCAAGCAATCATGCGCGGGGATGAGCAGGCCATTTGCTGGAACCAAAATGCATCATTATAAAAATGATGAAGAAGCTGTTCAAAATCTTCATCACTTGCACGTAAGACGTGTTGTGCCGACAATACAACAGAAGAAAACCGATCGGCAAAAACAAGTTCTGTTGCGATTGGTTTTAGCGGTATCGCCCGAATCGCTTGAATTGTCGCATCACCACCCCAAATGACGCGGACATGACATTTGTTCGAAAACAATTTAGTTACTTGTTCATCATGCGGATACGACACAATCATATTTCGTCTTCTTAACTCTAGATACTCTTCCTTAGCAAGCGTCTTTTCGATAAGCCCCAGAAGGATTCCTAACTGCTCATCCTGCCTCGTTGACAAGCGAATAATATTCGAATTACCAGCAAGGAGCGAAAGCACCCAAGAATAAAGAAAAATTGAATCAACATTTGATGGCGCAATATGAAAGACAACCCCACGAGGAAGAATTAGCCTGCCCCCAAAGCGGTTATTAAAATCTTGCTGTAGCTCGTGAATATGCCCCTGCCGCAACCAAAATCCCGTCGCTATTAACTCAGGATATTGGCGCATTTTTTTATTCGTCAAAATTTGCTTTGAAAGATCAGCTAAAAAATCACTCGCAGTTTCATTGAACAATCCTAAAAAAGGTAGCTTCACTAGTTCTTCAAAATGACCCTGCCAATTCTCAACATTCGGAATTAAACACTTCACTTCTTCACCGCCTCAAAAGCATGTGTATCACTACAACCTCTTAATTCAGCCTTTGGTAGCCTGCCTTCAATGGCGAAATATTTCCCCATACGGTTACAGAGACAATCATCCTCACCTAAAATCGTCCCGAGATCTTCCGTTAGGAGGCTATGGCCCGGATAGCTTTTCGGTAAAATACTTAATACTTGCACGAGTCCTTTTTCTTGAAAGGGCAATAGCTTTAAGGAATGAGGGTCACGAATCAAAACATCTGCATAATCAGGAGCATGAAAATGCCCATATTCACATTCCATAAAAATTGATCCGACTTGCTCAACCATTCCGTAATAATTATGGACATGTTGAATCTGAAATTGCTCCAGCATCGCTTTGTTAAAATCCTTCGTACTGACCGCTTCATCCTGAAGCTTCTTCCAGCCACCGCCATGAATTAAAATTCCGTCGTTGAAATTAAGCTTCACCCCTTTTGCTTTACATGCTTGATAAAAATAACGCCACACCATGAACGTAAACCCAAACGTTAAAATTTTTTCACCTTGATGCTTGGCAAGAAAACTTTCCAAGCCTTGGAAATCTATGTTCATTTGCTCATCAAGCACATAAAAATGATCCCTGCCAAAATTCGAAAAACCGATAATCCCCGCTCCTCGTGCACTAAAAGCCTTGCGGTCTTTTAAAATATTTTTTGAATCAATTATCATCATCGGCAGTCTTTTTTTGCCTATGAATGAGGTAACAATTGCTGCCAACGCCTTTGATTGTAGCATCGCTGTTTCCCTATCAACAAAAATTTTCGAAACTTGCTGTGATGTCGTTCCGCTTGATGTAAGTGTTTTAAAAATCTCTTCCCTTGGAACGGAATACAGCTCCAGCATTTTAAATAATTGCACAGGCAAATACGGTATTTCCACAAGACTTGCAGGAATTTCGGCAAAAGGAAATGTCCGTAAAATATTTTGATATGACTCACAATGCCCATTATGAAAAAGGGTCAATTCAGTTAATTTACGTAACAAAAAGGCTTGTTTTTCTTCCTTCCTTAATTGAAAAGGTTGTTGAAATGAAAGCTCGCTCATAAATCACAAATCCTTTAGCTCATTATAGTTTATTTTGCCATTTTCAAAGCGTGGTAGCTTAGCAATCACACTTACTTTAATAGCACTTGGATGAAGCTTGTAAACTTTCAAAAGCTCCTGCTTCACTTCGTCAAGTGAAGCTTCTTTTTCTATAAAAACTTGTAGCCGTTCATCATTGCCAACACATGCTGAAACGATGCCAAGCTGCTTTTCAATTCTTTTTTCGATATCATCAAGATTTAAACGCAAGCCAAAAAGTTTAATAAATCGCTTCATTCTACCGATGATATAAAAATAACCATCTTCATCTACCTTACCTAAATCACCGGTATGAAGCAAACCGTTCAGATCATTACCCTTAGTAAGGTCTTGACGGGTTTCCGCATACCCCATCATCACATTCGGTCCTTCATATAGTAATTCAGACGAATTATCATCAACCCATAGTTTTCCGTTCGGTATTGGTACGCCAATGGATTCTAATTTCTCATGAATTTGTTGGGCTGGTACATAACTAATCCGTGCCGTTGCCTCCGTTTGCCCATACATCACGAAAAATTGCACACCTTTCTCCTCTGCACATTTTGCAAAATAGTCCACAAGAGAAGGGGCAAGCCTGCCACCAGCCTGCGTAAAATATCGCAAAGAAGGTAAATCCATTTTCTCAAAGCGCAAGCGCTGAAGCATCTGAAATGTGTGAGGGACACCAGCAAACGAGGTTGCTCTATATTCATGAAACATCGACCAAAATTCCTTTGACATCATACTTTCATTCGTTAGGATTAAAGTTCCTCTAGCCAAAAAGTGGCTGTTGATAACCGATAATCCATAAGAATAATGCATCGGGAGCGTTGTTATCGCCCGCTCAGCAGTCGTAATCGGTAAATAATCTATAATCGCTTGAGCATTCGCTTGCAAATTTTCATACGAAAGTCGCACAAATTTGGCACTGCCTGTGGTGCCTGATGTGCTAAGCAATAAGGCTAAATCCGGATGGACAGAAGGCCATTCTTCACCATCGGCCCTGCACCAAATTTGATAAAAAGAATATAGCGAAATTGTATAACAATCCGTCAGCTCAAGCTTTCGTCCTACTGAGAAAATCCAGTCTGGTTTATAAGTATCAATAATATTTAATAAAAGTGACTCATCTAATTTTTCATCAAGCAGCATAACAGCATCCCGTTTTTGCAAAGCCGCTAGATAAGCAATCAGCGAATAGGATTGGTTTTGACATAAAATTAAGCCGAGTTGCTTTTGGCTTCTGAATGGGAACTGCTTTTTTATCGTTTGAACTTTTTCAAACAGCTCTGCATATGTCAATTTTCCAACATTTTTATCGATAATTGCAAGTTGTTCACAATCATTTTCTAAATTCCAAAAATACATTCCTTCACGCACCTTACTCTTTCCTATTCATTTTATCGGAAAATACATCATAACTTAAACAATATCAGTAAATTTTGCACATACTAGTGATTTTCTATTGGAAATTTAGTATAATATGAATATATAAAGTAAAGAATGAAAAGAAAGCCGCCAATGCTACCAACATTGACGGCTCTGCAACTACTAATCGCAGAATGAGCGATTGGCGAAAATATTTTGGAAAGTAATCCACACAATACCTTGGCCAGGCAGGGTGGATTACTTTTTTCGTTCATTTAATAGTACGATTAAAGTAACTAACGCTATCATAAACATTGCTGTGTTTATATCAAGCATAGGCTTCACCCTCCTAACTTGGAGGCTCAACCGCCCACCCTGCTATGTAGTTGCAATTTTATTGTACCAAAAAAATAGTACCCGTCCAATAAATACTGGTACTGCTCTCTTCTCACTTTCCTTGCGCTAAACAACCATCCCACCATCAACACCAATTACTTGCCCTGTCACATACGATGACAAATCAGACGCTAAAAATAAGATCGTATTTGCAACCTCATCAGGACTGCCGATACGCTTCATTTTTATTTGCGCTAGACGTTCCTCATATTTTTCCACTGGGATTCCCTTTGTCATACCTGTTTCAATAAAACCAGGCGCAACCGCATTCACACGAATATTCAAAGGTGCCAGCTCTTTTGCTGCTGACATGGTAGCGCCAAGCAGCGCCGCCTTCGAAGCAGAGTAAGCAACCTGTCCCGCTTCGCCAAAGCGACCAAAAATGGAACTGACATTAATTATCGAGCCCTGTTTTTTCCGTGTCATCAGTCTTGCTGCGTATTGCATATGATAGATAGCTGCATTCAAATTTACATTTATCAACTCATCTAGTTTTGCCGACTGAATCATTCCGAGCAAACTATCATAAAGCATGCCCGCATTATTGACAAATACATCGAGCTGTCCAAACTGCTTATATATGCTTTGAAACGCTTGCTTCATTTCGGCTTGGTTAGCTATATCATAGGTAAGAACAAGCACTACCCGACCAAAATCTTTTTCAATACTATCCGCAAGCTCTACCAAACCTTGTTCATCACGCCCATTGATTGCAAGCTGAGCTCCTTCCTTTGCAAAAACAAGTGCTGTTGCTCGTCCAATCCCTTTGGAGGCACCAGTGATGAAAGCTACCTTACCATCAAGAAGCCCCATTTTTAAAACTCCACTCCATACTTCACTAAAATCTCCTTCGCCTTCGCAAACGAACTTAAATCAATCACATCTTCCGTATCCATCATAATATCAAAACCATCATCAATCGCCGCTATCAACGCCATATGGGCAATTGAGTCCCATTCTTCAATGCTGTTATATTGAAGATTGTCAGTAACCCTCTCCTCGTCAATTCCTAATGATTCAGCAAAAATTCCGCGTAGTTTTTGTTCGTTCATTGTCTTGGCTCCTTTACTTATTAATGCATATCATTCCTAATCTTTATAATAAATTGATTTCCGTAATGTTACATCGCGATGCTTGGTTGTTTCACCTTTAAAACGCAGCCAAATTTCGTCATCAGCCATCACACCATGTGTTTTGCGGACAATGGCCCAGCGATTATAACTATTTAAACCCAAGGCAGCAAGTAATTCATCAGCATTTACTCTTGTTTCAGGAAACACTCGCCATTTCAGTCATGTTATTTATCAATAAATCAGATATTTGTTTACCTGTCGCAATAAAATAGTTTTCTTCATTAGTATTCATTACATTATTTATAGCTTTACAAAAATAGTTATGGGCTTCAAGAAATCTCCCTCTACAAATGGAAGCATGCAAAAGAGGTAAAATATTTACTTTTTCAGGGTTAAATCCTTGACACCTCTTTATAAATTCTTCACCAAGCTTATAAATGTTCCATGATTGGAGGTTTTTACTTTCCTCATTCAAGGCTCTTCTTACAAATTCGAAAGCATATTTGCCAAATGTAAGCCACAATCCCTTTCCATTATTATCCTCCCAAAAAGTTTATCTAGAAAGTTTATTCATAATCTCTTCCCAAGTCATCGCAATCCGAACTATATCCTCTTCAACAAGCTCGCTACCCATCTGCACCTCAATAAATTCAAGATCTTCGACAGCCTTTATAGCGTGTTTTGCCCCAATAGGTATTTCAAGCACAGCCCCAGATTTAACTTCTTTCAGAACTCCGTCTAAAACAAATTCACCTTTTCCCGAAATAATTGTCCAAACTTCTCTACGTTTTTCGTGGATTTGATAGCTTAAATTTTTCCCAGATGAGATGCCAATCCGTTTTGTTAAAACTTCCTGACCATTTTCTAATTTCGTATAATCAAGAACGCGATACCATCCCCAGCGTCTTTCTTCATACATAGGTCTTTGCTTATGACCATTTAACATTTCTTTTAATCTCGCACTTGCAGTTTTGTCTGAAACAAGAATACCATCTGAACTTACGGCAACAACAGTATTAGATAGCCCCAATACCATTACACTAATGTCTAATTCATTTATTATGTGTGTATTAATACTATCTTCACTTATTTTTCCGTTTCCAATAACAGAATCACCCATCTCCTCTGTCAAGGTGTTCCATGTGCCAAGGTCTTTCCAGTTCCCATCGTACGGTAATGCCACAATATTTGATGATTTCTCAACAACCTGATAATCAAAACTAATCTTTGGCAATTCATTATAACGAACATATAATTCATCATGATTAATGGGTAATCCCAATTTCCTTAAAATATCTAGCATATACTTCAAACGAAATGCAAAAACTCCGCAATTCCATAGTGCCCCATTATTGATTAAGTCTACAGCCTTGTCCTCAGAAGGCTTTTCAACAAAATGACTCACTTCAAGATATTCCGCATACTCTTGTTTCGGTATAATATATCCATATTTTGCAGACGGGTAAGTTGGCTTTACACCAATCAATGCCAATTCTGCATCTGATTGTTCTAAAACTTCCCCCATCTCTATTATTTTCTTGAAAAATATATTTTCTACATACGGATCAACAGCAAGCACTGCAACTATTTCTTCTTCATCGCAATTTTGTTTAGACTGAAGAAAGGTAGATGCTAATGCAATAGCTGGAAAAGTATCTCTTCGTTCCGGTTCTAAAACTAATGGAACGTCATCACCTAGCTGGTTGCGGAGCAAATCAAGTTGGCTTTTACCTGTTGCAATAACTGCATCACTTGTTAACCCTACTTCAGCCAACTGGCTCCACACCCGTTGCACCATGGATTCCATTTCACCATATTCATTTTTTAAAACCTTCAAAAATTGTTTCGCTCTAACATCATTTGATAATGGCCATAATCTCTGTCCAGAGCCACCGGATAGTAAAATTACTTTCATCTTAATCCCCTACTTCACTTAAATGGTTTCGATACCATTCATATGTTGTGCGAATACCCTCTTCAAGCACTACTTTTGACTTCCAGCCAAGACTGTTCATCTTTGATACATCTAATAACTTCCGTGGTGTACCATCTGGTTTATCTTCATTAAAAGTAATTTGTCCTTGATAACCAACAATATTTTTAATAACAACCGCTAACTGAGCAATGGAAATATCTACACCCATTCCAATATTAATAAATTCACCAACATCTCTAGCGTGATAGTTTTGCATTAAGTAGATGCACGCATCTGCCAAATCATCTACATATAAAAATTCACGTTTTGGCTGACCTGTTCCCCATACTTCTACATTATCAAGACCGTTCAGTTTTGCCTCATGAAACTTACGAATTAATGCTGGCAAGACATGTGAACTAGTTAAGTCAAAATTATCATTTATTCCGTATAAGTTAGTTGGCATGACCGCTAAAAAATCAGTCCCATATTGTCTATTATAAGAAGCACACATTTTTATTCCTGCAATTTTTGCAATTGCATACGGTTCGTTCGTTGGCTCCAGCTCACCAGTTAATAAATGCTCTTCCTTCATTGGTTGGGGTGCTAATTTTGGGTAAATACAAGAGCTTCCTAAAAATAAAAGCTTCTTCACATTATGCACATAGGCGGCATGAATAACATTTGCTTGAATCATTAAATTATCATAAATAAACTGTGCTGGTTTTGTATGATTTGCTAAAATTCCGCCAACCTTTGCTGCTGCCAAAAAAACATAATCAGGTTTTTCGATTTGAAAAAACTGGTCTACACTTGCCTGATTTCGCAAATCTACTTCACTACTAGACCTAACGATAATTCGTTCATATCCTTGCCTTTCTAACTGCCTTTTGATTGCTGAACCAACAAGACCGTTATGACCAGCCACATATATTTTCGCATCTTTATTCATCATAAACACCCAATTTTTTATTCATAATAATTCCTAATTTCATACCCTAGTTCTTTAACAGCAACGTCTTTTTTAGCAGCTTCCAAATCCTTTTCTACCATCATTTTTACAAGTTTTTGGAACGTTACCTTTGGCTCCCACCCCAATTTTTGTTTTGCTTTAGAAGGATCTCCTAATAACAAATCAACTTCAGTTGGTCGAAAATAACGTGGGTCAATTTCAAGCAAGATATTGCCTGTACTTTTATCAATTCCTTTTTCGTCTATTCCTTTTCCTTGCCATTCAATCTCAATGCCAACTTCATTAAATGCCCGTTCTACAAATTCACGAACAGTATGGGTTTCACCTGTAGCAATAACGAAATCCTCTGGCTCTTCCTGCTGAAGGATTAACCACATCGCTTCCACGTAATCACCCGCAAATCCCCAATCACGCTTAGAATCTAGATTCCCAAGATAGAGCTTATCCTGTAAGCCAAGCTTAATTCTAGCAACAGCTCTCGTGATTTTTCTTGTTACAAACGTTTCACCACGAACAGGTGATTCATGATTAAATAAAATTCCATTACAAGTGAACATATTATATGCTTCCCGATAGTTCACAGTAATCCAATAACCGTAAAGCTTAGCCGCTGCATATGGGCTTCTAGGATAAAACGGCGTTTTTTCCGTTTGTGGAATTTCTTGAACTTTTCCATAAAGCTCACTCGTAGAAGCCTGGTAAAACTTCACCTTTTCGGTTAAGCCTAAAATTCGAATAGCTTCCAATAAGCGTAGTGTCCCTAAAGCATCGGAATTCGCGGTATATTCAGGCGTTTCAAAGGAAACTTGGACATGGCTCTGGGCAGCTAAATTATAAATTTCATCTGGCTGAACCTCTTTCATAATGCGAATTAGATTCGTAGAATCCGTTAAATCCCCATAATGAAGATAAAAATTCACATCTTGTTCATGCGGGTCTTGATATAAATGATCAATTCGATCCGTATTAAAAGAAGAAGCCCTGCGTTTAATACCGTGGACTTCATAGCCTTTTTTTAATAAAAACTCTGCTAAATAGGCACCGTCTTGGCCTGTAATGCCTGTTATTAATGCGCGTTTTTTCATAATTATTAACTCCTAAAATTTTTCTTCAAACAAATTTAATGCTCTTGCAACCACACCGTCCATATCATAATACTTATAATCTGCAAGACGCCCTACGAATAAAACATTCGATAATGAACCTGCCTCTTGTTTATATCGGTTATATTTCTCGATATTTTCTTTTTTAATAATTGGATAGTAAGGTACGTCCTTTCCTTTAGAATGTCGATCATATTCTTGCGGATATTCTTTCGCTATTGTAGTCATAAAATGAGTTTGACCTGATAAATATTTGAATTCCGTAATTCTAGTAAAGTCATACTCATTTGGGTAGTTCTCTTGACCAACATCTTGAACATAATCTTTTGGATATGTTTCAAATTCAAATTGAAGCGAACGATATGGCAACTCACCATATTTGTATCCAAAAAACTCATCAATCTTGCCAGTATGGATAACGGTACCATTAAATTTTTGACCAAATACCTTAATACCATTATGTACATGGTCAATTTCTAAACATTCATGATAATCGGTGTTTAACATTAATTTAATATTTGGATGATCTAATATTCTTTCAAACATTTTGGTATAACCGTATTTGGGCAACCCTTGATATGGATCTTGAAAATAACGGTCATCTCTTGATATATATATAGGGACTCTACCTGTAACTGTTGGATCCAGCTGTTCAGGTGATACTCCCCACTGTTTCACTGTATAATTTAGAAATACTTTTTCATAAACATACTCCGCTAGAAATTTTAACTGCTGATCATCAGTTTCCCTTAATTTTAAAATTGGTACTTTCACGTTATATCCAAAGTTCTCAAGCAGCTTTTTCTCAATATTATCAGCCAAATTAGATGGTAGTAATTGGTGTAATGTATTTAAATTAAATGGTAACGGTACCTTTTTTCCATCAATACAGGCTAAAACTTTATGAAAATATAAATGCCATTCTGTAAATTGAGATAAGTAGTCCCATACTTTTTTCGAACGAGTATGAAAAATATGCGGGCCATATTTATGTACTAATATTCCATGATTATTATAAAAGTCATAAGCATTGCCTGCTATATGATTTCTTTTTTCAATGATTAATACTTTTTTATCAAGTTGACTTGCAATTCTTTCAGCAACAACTGAACCCGCATAGCCAGCACCTATAATAATATAATCAAGTACCAGAAGAAACACTCCTTTCAATAATAAAGTAAAAAGAGCCTGAAAAATCAATCTAGCTCTTTTTTATTCGCTATATCTTAGTAAATTTGGACGCAATTCTCGCCATGTCCATTTAAACTCCTTGTTACCGTTATTAAGAACAGCTAAATTATTATTTACATCCATGTATCCAGGATATAAATATAAGGCTTTCTCAAATAATTGTCTCGCCTTTTCGTTATTGCCTTTTAGAGCATACAAAACCGCTCTATTATTTAATGCTGCACCATGATTAGCATTCTTATCAAGAATTTGCTTAAAGAACATTTCCGCCTTATCAAATTCTTTGCAGTTCAGAAAATATAGTGCTTGTAAAAATATAGCGGTATTATTATTTTCAATATTGTCAATGGCAGTAAGCTCTTGGAATCCTTCTTCCCACATATCAAATCGATAGAGCATCGAAACAAAATCAAGTTGATTTTGCTCATATGGAAGATGACGTTTATACACAGCTTCCTTAATTCTCTTCAATCCATATTGTTCAATAACCGCACGCTCTGCATCTTTGGCTTTACTAATGTCTTTCGTAATACTTGTAGCATGTCTTCTAAAATATAACAAAGGTTCATCTACATATGCAAAAGAGCCTTTTTGAGACATTCGCAAAATAAAATCATAGTCTTCAATAATTCGGAATGATTGGAAACCACCTACTTCAATTACTGCTTGCTTTTTCACAAGTAGTCCTGAAGGAGTAATAATATGATTACGAACTAGTAGAGTACCAAACTGCTCCTCCAACTCCATTTGCTTGCCACGAAAAATACTATCCTCATAAACATTTCCATTTTCATCAATCTGTTGATAAGCTGGGTGAACAAGTATGACTTCTGAATCTTTTTTTTGAAACTTTTTCAAAAGATTCACTTCTTCTTCTAACAAAGAAGGGGCAGCTATATCATCCGCATCCATTAACAAAATCCATTCATTTTTTGCTTCCTTTATTCCTCTATTTCGTGCTGCTGAACCACCTTGATTCTTTTCTAGATGAATTAGCCTTACAGATTCAAATTTTTCACAATATATCTTGACAATTTCCGCCGATCTATCATGCCCACAATCATCAACAACAATTATTTCATCTAATTCATATGATTGATTTAGCAAACTATCAATCGTTGCTGCAATATATTTTTCTGCATTATATAAAGGAATTACGGCTGAAATTTGTATTTTTTTTTCATTTATAGTTGCCATACAAAATCCTCGTTTTCTTTCAATCCATATTGTATTAGCTGCTTTGAAATTTCTTGATAAAAACTACTAACAATAATAATCCCAATATTATCTTGCTTAATCGAATGTAGGATTTCCGGAGAGTATACTTGCTTATCGCAAAATAACTGTCCCCACTTTTTACAATCATTATCTAAAAAGCCATTAACACTAATTCCTGTTCTTTCAATAAAGCGCTCTGCTAATGTACCAGTACCAAATATGAAAATATTTGACTTTTCCATTATCATTCGTGTTGGCGATAGAGAAACTAACTCATCATTTCTCCATAATGACTGTTGTAAATAATGTTTATATTCATCTTTTAATGGATGATTATTAGTTATATGCCATGGTTTAGAAGCGGATGTATAATGAATAATGGCTGGATTTGTAATAGCATCCCTATATTCATCTTTGTCAAATAATGATTCATAATTGTCTTGGTACATCACTGTTTGTACATTCCATTTAGGGTGTATCGACATTCTTTTATCATATAAGATTGCATTCAATGCATCTTGATCCCAATAAACAAGTTTAGTCGGATTTTCTTTTATATAAGCTAAAACTTTTTTTGTTATTTGTTGCTTTCTCCAGTTTTCTAAATCAATTACCAAAACACCTGCATTAAAATAAGAATATATAAAAGGAATTTGCAATTCATCCATCCTTAAATTTCCCAATGGATCATCAATAGCACCAATGATTTTTCCTTTTAGGTCGGTATTCCAAAGCTCTGCAATGTTTCCTTTCACAATTAAATCAGAGTCTAAATAAATAGCTCTATGAATATCTTCATTTAACAATTCACTAATAGAAATACGAAAATATGTTGCTAGGCTAATATGATGGCTAACAAAAAAATCATCATACCGACCATCATCTATTTTCAAAAATTCAACTTTTACATCATATTGATTGCACATCGTTTCAAGTAATTCTATCTCATTAACAGAAACTTCAGCACTTATTAAAATATGAATAAATAATTTCTTATCAGTTGCGTGGAAATTTTCAAACAAAGATGTAAGCATAACTCCTAAATATTGTACGAACTTTTTATCAGTAGCTGCTACTATGTGAATATACTCCATGAAACCTCCAAATTCTATAACAATAAAGCTTAAATGCTTTATTATTATGCAATAACAAAGTAATCTTCTAAATGCTGATACTTTTCTCGCTTCAATATTTCTGTTATTTCAAATTTTCCAATCGTTGATGCTACGATTATTTTATACTTCTCTTTCTTAATGATTTCTGGTGAATAAATTGGGAAACTTCCAACTGTCGTTCCCCATTTTTGTTTATTACTATCAATAAATCCTACAATATTATTAAGTTTTTTTGGGAAATGGTTCAATATATTTATACCTAACCCACCTGTTCCCCAAATCATGTAATTAAAGCCTAATTCTGATTGAGACAAAAATGCATTAAACTCTTCTTGTTTAATTGTTAAAAACACGTTAATAATATCTTCTTCAATAGCCGTTGTTGATTTTTCTGAAACACGTATTTGCCCCAGTACTTCTTTAATTTTTGAGAATTTATATCCTCTTTTATTTAAAAGGTAAAACAATTGATAATCTTCACCAATTCTAAAGTTTGGATTATAACCTATCTTTTTAATTACGTTAGTCCTAGCCATCATTAATGAATGTGTGACACAGCAAAACCAATACAATTTTTCATTAATTTCGTCTGGATTAATAGCTTTGTTTATTTGAAGTTGATGAATATTTTTTAAGTAATGGAATCTCTCACTATTTTCAACATCATCGCTTGTAGCAAAATAATTTAACAAACAATCAACTACTGCAATATCTTGATTGTTTTCAAGAAAATACAATTGTTCACTAAAACGATTTCTGGTATATATATCATCTGCATCAACTTTTGCAATAAAAGGGCTATTTATTTTGTTTAAACCAAAGTTTAAAGCTGCACCTACACCCATATTTCTTGGTAATTGAAATAGTTTAATTCTGGAGTCATGAAAGGAATTAATAATATCAATAGTTCTATCTCTTGAACCATCATCTATGATGATAAATTCGAAATCCTCAAATGACTGTTCTAAAATACTCGTAATCGTTTCTTCAATAAATTCTTCACCGTTATAGACAGACATTAACGCTGATAATGTTGGCATAGTTAACATCCTTTATGTAAAATTTAACGCTTCAAATAATCTGTTCAAAATTCCATACAGACTACACCTTATTTCATTTCGATTAACTCTTTCCACGAATACACAGGAATAGGACAGGAAACCAATTGGTCTATTTGATCTTTAATTTCTTTTTCGTAATTACCTTCAAATGAAAGTATAATTGCATCAACTTGTGTAGAATTTTCCTTTAACCAATTAGGAGAATGAATTGTTATGCCATTCATTGAAACACCTTGTCTTGTAGGATTGTTATCCAAGAATACCAAGGTTTGAATTCCACTTCTTTTAAAATCCTCCTTAACATACAGTGCCATTTCCATCGTTCCGAACAAAGCAACCTTTCGAATCCCAAGTTCAACAAGAACATTACTTATAGGCATATTTGAAAATAATAAAGATTCAAGCCAGGCCTTGTAATAACTCATATTTTGTTCCATTATGGATTTCGTAGGGAGTTCCGTTCCAAAATACTTTTTAACAATATCTCTTGTTTCTTTAGCTGTTTTATCCTTATTTTTTATACTACTTGACAAGCCACCTAATCGAAAGCAAGCAACCATTCTATCAAAATAAGAAATCTTTTCAACTTCATTTTTGAAAATTCTTGTTATTAGATCAAAATCACTTGCAATTTTATATTCCAAATTAAAGCCATCATATTTTTTTATAGTTTTACTCCTTAAGAAACTACCTGGGTGTGGCGGCATTTTCCCACTCATTAAATCAACCAATTCATATTTCTTCCCAAAGTTTGTTTCAAATCCAGTCTCTTCATTTTTCATTACAATATTACCATAAATCATATCGAATCCTTGATTAGCTTCAAACAACGTCATAACATCTTCAATAACTTTATTATCTACTAAATAGTCATCAGAATTTAAGAAGTAAATAATATCGCCAGTTGAAGCTTGTATACCTTTATTAAATGCATCATAAACGCCCTGATCTGGTTCTGAAATAATTTTTTGTATATTGTCCCTATACTTTTCTAAAATAGGTAATGTACTATCTGTCGAACCGCCATCAACAATAATATACTCTATATTTTTATAGGTTTGGTCAATGGCACTTTGAATTGTTTGCTCAATATATTTCTCACTATTATAACATGCTGTAATAATTGATATTTTTTGCATTCGCCTTTTCCCTTTACCTTTCCTATTACTCTCTTCTTTTATCGGAAAAAATAAAAAGAACTGAATAGTTCAGTTCAATTAAAAACCCTCTATAATTTTAGTTCATGCCCATTTCTTAGTTTTACTATCGCACACAGCATTTTTAAATCTAACGATTGTAATCGTTATTTGATATGCATAAATTGAAGATTATCCACATTAGCAATCCAATCCCTGATTGTCAGTGGTAACGAACTTTCAGATTTTAAAAAAATTCACATGCAAAACTCTTTCTTCTTCATCGGAGATTGTCCTGTCAAATGGTTGTACTAGTTGTCTATCGTCTAATTGATAATAGTAATAGGCTGTACTATAGAAATTTCTTAAAATAAAATCAATAAATATTTCAGGTGTTAATGGTGCGCTGACAGGTATTCTGCAATTTTTATATTGCCCTAATGTCAAGTGACTTCTGGGGTGTTTAATTGGCTCAAATATTTTTTCGTCCGCATCAAAATCAAATCGCATAGGAAACGGAATGATATTTTTAGCAATTATATCGGCATAAATTTCTTGCCTTTCATATATTTCTGGATCATTTTGATAACTCTCTAATTCTGGTGATGGAAAAAAAGCTAATCGATGTGAAAGCAATATATCATGCTCAAATGTATACATCATTTGTATAATAGCTCCATCAATTAATTTAATATTATAGTTGTTATTTTTTAATAACTCATCATAAATTTGATTATAGCCAACATTTTTTAAAACAATGGATAAATTTATTTGGTTTCCCCATCCTATTATCGTTAGACCTCTTTCTGTTTTCTCACTTGGAAAGTTTTGATCCATGGATAAACCTAATCCGATTAGATCTGTAGTAATTTCCATTATCTCTTTAACAATTTGTTTGGAGCTACTCATTGTTTAATCGCTCCTTCAAAATTCTTAGAGCTTCTGGTGGAAGATCTTCTAAAAAGAAATCCCCATTTTCTAATGCTTTTAATATTTCAGTGAATGTCCCTACTTGGCTTTTCCTCCTATTTTTTTCTTCTTGAGTCATATCCTTGTTTATTTGATGCATTTGTTGTCGCTGTAATTCAGTAGGATAAATAAACTCTAACTCAAAATCACGATTTTTTACTTCTTCAAACTCATTCATTAACCCTTCCATTCCATTACCATAGCCCACTACTCTAACCCATGCTTTACTTCTAGTAATGGCTGTAAAAAGAATATTCCTTTTTCTTTCTAGTTCATAGCCACTAAAACAGTTTTGGGCATCGATAACATAAACCATAGCTGCTTCATTTCCTTTTGCACGGTATATACTTGTAAAAGTAATAGAATGCATTGCAAAAAAATCATCTTTAGAGCTTGTAACACCAGCTAAATGACTGTTTATACCCATCTCAAATAATCTTTTTCGAATAGGAGCAACTGCGGTTTTTGTGTAATATGGATCAGTATGGATTACGATAATATCACGATGCTGCAGTTCATCTTCCTCTAAGTTTTTACTTATTTGATTCGCCAACCACTCTATTTGTTCTTTTTCATCTTGAAGTAGTTTAAAATGAATTAAATCATCAAGGTCTGAATGATTTTCTAAAAATAAAGGGCTGCTCTCCGCAGTTCTTTTTAGCTTAACATAATGTCCGTCGACTAGTTCTCCGTCGACAACCTTGTATCCCACATCTTCCCACAACCATGATTGATTAAACATTTGAATGAGACCTTTATTTCGATAAATACCAAATCCTAATGCATGAGCAGTGGTTAGCACTGGTCTTGAGTTTCTATAACATACATTTAAAACTATATCTTGCTTTGGCTTCTTAGGTTCATTTCTTAAATGCACCTTTGGTCTACCTTGATGATCAACACCAAATATTTCTTCAGGGGACTTCATCTGTTTATTATTTAAATTTTGAAGTTCATCGTAGGCATAAATTAAACGCTTGGGTTCATGTACTAACCCATAGCAAATTCTTAAAAACTCTGTTGAAAAATCTTGTGCCTCATCTACCAAGATAACATCGTATTTAGGAATAATGTTTCGAATCTTTTTTAATGCGTCCTTGCATACAGCCTCAAACTCATCTTCACTATCAGTTTTTAAACTTTTGGCATGAGAAAAATCATAATACTCAATACCATGGTCTTTACAAAGTTCAAAATAAATACCTGTTGTCGTTGGATTCCCCCATGCATGTATAACCCTTACTTTTTCCCAATTTGGTTCTTCTTTAATATTTTCGTATGTAAACCTTGTAATTAAATCAATAAATTGATTTTTTAATGATCTTGTATTGAAGGTAACAGCAATTGTCCAATCTGGGTTATTCGCATGGAGGTATGCAACTTTTAAAGCTAAAACGATGGTTTTTCCAGATCCAGCTAACCCTCTAATCCTTTGGGGACCGTCCACTGTTTCAATTACGGCTTGACTTTGAGTACTGTCTAAATTAGCTATAGATTCTTCTAATTTTATTAATTTGGCACCTTTAGTTGATGTCCCCTTTACATTTAATCTTTTTCTCCGCTCACGAATAGATGTAATTGCTTGAACATCTTCTAAAACTTTTTCATAATAATCTTTATTTTCCCAATTTATCTCTTCTAGATATGTTGTCAATTCCTTATTAGTTGTAACTAAATCAAAGTCAATCTCATCCTCAACATTCCTCCATGCTGTCGCATAAGTAAGGACATTAATTTCCACCTGTAGTTCCCGTTTCCTTAAAAGCTTCTTATTGTTCAACAATCTGGCTTTCATCTTTGTAAATAACTCATCTTGAATTTCTTCGCGATTTGAAAATTCCGTTCCAACTACCATATCAAAAATAATAATGCCATACTCTTTTGAAACTAGGAGCGCATCAATTTCTTGGGATCCACTCGTAGTCGTGATAATCGGATACCCGATATATAAAATACCGTTTAGATCCCTTCTATGCTCAAAATAATTGGCTAATTGATCCGCAGTGACATACTTTTCAGAAGAACCCCTTACAACAGTAATCATAATAACACCCCGTCATTCAGATAATTGGAAACGAACATAAAACATACTAAATATAAAGATAGGAATGGATGTTTTTTTTTTAAATAAAATAGTGAGCAAGTTGAGGGAAAAGAAGTGGATTAAAAATCAATGTATAAATTCATTTTTATTTTTTCAGTCATTATAAACCAAAATAAAGGAAAAAGCTATAGTTTATATGGTTTCATCACTAAAAATAGACTTCTGTAAATAGGTAATTGGTGATTAGCAGATTTTTATTTTTAATTGTGCAGCCCCCTAGGGACTGCGCAATTTAAATACTTTTAATTGTAAATTTTAATCAATCTATTTGAGACTGTTTGATGTAACTGATTGTATATTTCCTCTTCAAAACTAGCAGAAGAAATCAATATTGGTGTCCTTGAATCAACATCTGATAATGCTATTATATCGAAGTGGTTCATTAGCTTTGAACCGATTAAAGCTAGATTGCGGTCAATAATACCTACAGTCCGTTCTCTTAAATACTCACTTTCATTCAAGAGCTCCACTGTATGCGTTCCTGCTCCATATATATAAACTTGATTTTGAAGTTTTAACTTCAAATAGTCATCAACGGATACACATACAGATTCTGTTGAGTACTCCTCTTTTGAGGAAAAGTGAACAGTTTTACCATTCAATATTTCCTGCTTATTTTTTTTAAAAAAAGAAGCAGAGAAAAAAATGCCTCCTAATGAAGTATCGATAGTGGAGTTTTCCGAATTTACAGCAGAAACTAACTTGAAAAATGGTTTTCCACTCTTTCTTTTTAAAACTATTTTACTGGATAATACATCTGTCATCGTGCCTTTATATAGCATGGTGTCGAAATAACCAGCAACAATATTAAATTTATCGCGTTTTACAAATACGACATCTGCCTCTGAAACATCTTCCGTACCGTCAATAACAATAGCAACAACTGGCTTATCAAAGGATGTCTTTGGAATTTCCTTTCCTTTTATTTGTTCAGCAAGTTGAAATTCAGGCTGTTTCTTTACCACATCTGGCACACGATCTAAATCAAAATACAAAATCTCATCTTTTCTATCATTAAAGTGCTGAATAGCTTTTTCATACACATCCAAATACCGTTTTGTCACCAACTTATGATCGAAATGGGTGACACAATAAGAACGTGCTGCTTTACTGGACTCCTTTCGTAATTCAGCATTTATTACTAGCTGTTCTGTATAAGCATATAACTGACCAACATCTTTCTGCGGGGCAACAAAACCTGTTTCACCATGCTGAACAAGCTCAAGGATACCACCTGTTGCAAAAGTGACCACAGGAACACCACAAGCCATAGCTTCAGAAATAACGAGAGGGCATGTATCGGCAATAGATGGAAATAAATATAAGTCGAATGTATTATAAACTTCTGCCATTTCTTCTTCTGTTGAAATATAGCCAACATGATACAAATACTCATGTTCATAACCTTGCTTTGCACCACCGACATTAACAAGAAGTACATCGTGACCTTCATTCACTAATTGATCGACAACCGCTTGAACATATTTTCCACCTTTACGTTCTTGTCCAAAAGTACCACCATTTGCAACTGCTCCTATAATGATTCGGTTTTGGGGAATACCATACTTTTCTCTTACAGCAGTCTTGTTCATCGGCCTATATGTTTCAACATCGACACCATTTAATATAACTTCCATGGGGTGACCCTGAAGAATACCTTGTTGGGCTATATTTCCAATCCACTTAGCTACTGGCACTATAAATAGTTTAGAGTGAGTATAGATATCTTTTTTTTCAACCAAATTCAAATGGGTTCGGTCAAACTGAATAGCTGGATATTCATAAGGATATGGGCAATCACCACACCCTGTTAACCATTTTTGGCAATCAAATGAATATGAACAATGTCCAGTTATTGATTGCATATCATGTAACGTCCACACAATTGGCTTTAAATGTGAAAGCATAGAGAGGGCATACGGGTGAAAATAGTTTCCGTGCATGTTGTGAAGGTGAATGACATCCGCTTGTTGAACAAGTGGATTTTCCATTAAACTGAATGCTCCGAAAACATCATAATCAATGCAACCACCATTAACACATTTAGTTTCTAAACATTTCTTTATTTCAAAAGGATAAACTTCTTGATGACTAGACTCCTTGCTGCCAGCCATTACTCTGCTATTAAAGCCTAATGAATTTTGACTTTCGACAAGTCTCATCATTACTTTAGCAGCACCACCACGAAGGTCGTTTGTATTGATATGAACAATTTTTTTCACAGCTATTCACCCTATCAAATCATTGTCTAACCGTTGCGAAACAGACAGTACCCCAGACATTCATTCCATCCTTATGGTCAATATAAATATTATACTCAGGAAAGTTTCTCTTTATCCATAAAGGAATTCTCCATAAATCCTCTGGTGAATGATAAATACAAATAGCTAAGTCTGGGTAATCACGCTTAATTGTTTGAACAGCCCCTATTAATGCGTTATATTCTGCACCTTCAATGTCCATCTTTATTAAATCAACTTTATCTATACCATTTTGCTCAACATACGAATCTAACTTATATACTTTAACGTCTTCACCATTTTCATTTATAAAAGAGGCATTTGGTTGATCCTCTATTTCAGACAGCTTAACAAATTGATCCTCATCCCATAATCCTGCTTGAATAGATATAATATTCTGAAAGCGCTTTTCTAAATCTTTAATTTTTCTATAGTTGGCAGATGAAGGTTCAAATGTATACACCTTTCCATTAGGAGATGAATATGCAAATGCCATCGCTGTATCACCAACAAAGCCTCCTGCATCAATCACTACATTTAAGTTATTGTTAGTTATTTTATCTTTATAAACGTATGGCTGCATAGCAAGAGTTTTGGAAAGTAAATCAGTGATATCATAATCAAATTTTGAAATTAGCAAACTACTTAACCTAGTTACTTCATTGTTATATTTCTTAGCTCTTTCCCTATATTCATTCAATGGTAACGGAAAACCTTTTTCACCTCTAATTATAGGATCCAATGCCGTAAGTCTGTAGTTAATTACTCTACTATATATATCCTTCGATTCCTCATCAGATAATATTGCTAAAACTTCTTCATATTCATTAATGTGTTTCTGGAATTTTTCATAAAATAAGTTTCCTATACAATCCACAAATTTCTCAATATTTATCCACCCATAATTATCGAATGGTATATAACTACAAAAAATTTCAAGACCGATATTTTCTAGCTGCTTAGATATCTCGTGACTATGTATTGATGTTATTATAATCTTTGAATCTTTAACATTTAATTCGTTTAAACTTGTTACATTTAGACCATCTAAAATGGTGCCTATTTTTTTATTATCGTTGTCTATAAATCCTTGAACAACCTTGTTTTGTTTTTCCAACCATCTACGAAAGGTTACAGCTGTATTATCCGCTCCAAATAGGAAAAAACTATCATTGTCATTGATAAACTTTTGCATATCTATTAATGAATGTTTTGGAATGTAGCCCAATCTAAATTCCATTTGTTTATAACACTCCTCTATTGTTTTGCAATTCAATTGTTTCTTAAACTGAAATTCGATATCAAATTACTTCAAAATCTTTACCATCAAAGGTACTCAAAAAATAAAAATATGCCATCAATTTTTGATTTCCCTAACTAAATGCAGATAAGACAATTATCCTTTTTATTTACCTTATAAATTGTCTATTAAATTTGCCGCCTTTTGGAACTGCCCACTAAATTCAAAAACTTCTTTATAACATCTGAAAGCATTTTTTTGATACTCTGAATAGTTCGTTTTAATTTCAATTATTGCTCCTTTTAATTGGCTGAAATCAGAAATACATATCCCACACCTATATTCATGAATAGTCTTCATAAAAGTCAAATAATTAAAAGTAATAACAGGTATCCCAGATCTTAAATAAAGTGCAATTTTTTCAGAGGACCTCCCTGTTAATTTCTCATTTAGATTACTAGAACGATAAAAAGCCAGTCCGATATCAACGGAAGATACAATTGACTCAATTTCAGTAAAATCAACCAATTTCGTAGAAAAGTAAACTTTTCCATTCCTATCTAAATGTCTAGCTTCCTCCATATATCCTTTGTTCATTGCCCATCCATGAAATATTAATTGAATATTTTCTGGAAAATGCTGTGCTTCAGCAATCATTTCATTACAAAAGCGTGTAGAGTCAATTTGTCCATAATATAGGACTTTAAACTTGGAATCGTATTCTTTAAAAAAGTGACCTTTTGTTCTTAATGGCTCTCCTAGTGCTGACACAGGAACTTCGATAACATTCTTCATACTAACTTGATTATCTTTAAAAAGCACTTGAGCTCGATCTAAGTCTTGGATAATTGTGCCAATTGATTGGCTGTGATACTTTCTTTCATACTCACGTAAGTTTTTCAAATTATATTCCAAAAACCAAGGATTGTCCTCAGTCAATAGTTCAAGACTAAAGTAAATATACGGAATATTGTATGTATCGCCTAGCATTCCTGCTATTATCAAACCGAATTTTTCAAAACCTATAAAGCATTTGTAGTTATTTGCTTCAATAGTTTCTTGAAAATATGTATAGGATTTATTTAGGAGATAATTATCTAATAAATCTCTTCCATCAAAAAAGTGTTCTTCCTCCCTAAACCCCTTATTCACTAATTGTACTTTCATTTCATTATAAAATGAACTTGCTATGATAATAATGGTATCTTCTTTATTCTCTTGATAAACTTTATGAATCGGAAAAATATCTTTACCAAAAAATTTAGTACCATGCTTTAAAGTATTATTATCGATATAATAATGTGGACTAATATTTAGATGCTTTTCTAATTTTTCACTTAAATTTCCAGTACCAAACACAACTATCTTCTTTTTATCTTTTACAATCCTTTGAAATCTGTATGTGCCGTCTAAGGATTTATAATTTAAGAAAGGTAAAATTATTCTTAATTCCTCTTCAACCACTTGGTGATACACCTTAATGTTATCATGCTCTGGAAAAGAATAAAAATCCGTTATTGATTGGTGTAAAAAAACATCTACTTTATAGCCGTTTTCAGCCAGTAGTAACGCTGTATTAACAGATTGAGCATCCACATGCCATTTGACAATAAAAATTCCGATTCTTTCACTCATAATTCTTAACATTCCTATTCTTTAAGAAATACATAACATGCGTTCCAAGAATTCAAATCTAATTCTTTTCCTATTAAAAATTCAAATGACTTTAATCTTTTTAAACCAAAATTTTTTGCAACAAATTCCAATTCATTAGTGAATAAATATCTCATTTTGTGTACTTCGCTAAATCTCGTAATTTTTTGACTCCCTTTATCGGTAATATATATATCATAATTTACATCTACTGTATTTTCATTTAGATTAAGGGTAGGTTCTGCTATTCTAACAACTTCTATTTCATCATTTTCTAAACGTTTTACCCTTGTTTCTGGTTGTTCTGATAATACCGCTGGTCCATGCCAACAATCAAAAATAAATAGGCCAGTTGGCTTAAGATGAGTACTTGCTGTTGAAAATGCCTTCAATATATCCTCATTCGTTGTTTGATAACTCATCACATGGAATAAAGAAACGACGACATCAAAGGTTTCATTTAACCTAATTGTACGTATGTCGCCATGTGTAAATTGAACACCATCTATTGTTTCTTTTTGTAGTAGTTCTTTAGCTTTCTTCACCATATTTCCACTTAAATCAATTCCATGCACAGTATAGCCTTGTTTATGCAACAGTATTGCATGCTTGCCTGTCCCACAACCAAGTTCCAGAATAGATTTTGCACTAGGTTGATATTCTTGTATTAATCTATGTATGTATTCAACTTCTTGTTGATAATTTTTATCCTTATACAATAAATCATAGTACTCAGCATACTTATCAAAGGTAACCATTAGCCCACCCCTCTGTCATTGCATCGCGAACTACTTTTGCAACTTGGTATATCTGGTCCCCAGTTAGTCCTAGACCGCTTGGAATATAAAATCCCCTGCGAGCAATCTTTTCAGCATTTGGTAAAGATTCCTCGTTTATGAGGCCCATTTTCTTGAAGATAGGCTGCTCATGCATTGGCCAGAAGAAAGGACGTGTTCCTATTTTCTTATTAGCTAATCTCTTCATGATGTCCTCATTGTCGAAAGGAACGTTTTCTTTCAACACTAAACCATATACCCAATATATATTTTTGGCATAAGATGTTTCAGTAACTGGTAATTGCAAACCTGGAACATCTAAAAGCAATTCAGTATATAATCTTCCCATTTCTCGCTTTTTTCCGATAAAATAATCTAACTGTTCTAATTGTGCAACACCTAGCGCAGCTTGCATATTCGTCATTCGGTAATTAAATCCTAACTCATCATGAACAAAGCGACGCTTTGAATTAAAACAAAGATTCTTTAAAGAACGGCAGCGTTCAGCTATTGCTTCGTTATCAGTTAAAACCATGCCACCTTCACCAGTGGTAATATGTTTATTTGGATAAAAACTAAATATGCTAATATCACCGAAGCTACCACATGGTCTCCCTTTATAAGTTTGCCCATGCATTTCTGCTGCATCTTCAATAATCTTTAAATTGTACCTATTGGCTATTTCAATAATTGGATCGATGTCAACAGGCAATCCGTAGATATGAACAATCATAATTGCCTTCGTTCGCTCATTTACTTTTTCCTCAATTTTATTAACATCTATATTCCAAGTATCTGAATCACAATCAACAAATACTGGTTTAGCCCCCACCCTTACTACTGCAGCTGCACATGATATAATCGTAAAAGTAGGTACAATGACTTCATCGTTAAGACTAATATCTAATGCTTTAACTGCTAATTCAAGTGCAACTGTTCCATTTGCAACTGCAATCCCATGCTTACGACCAACAGTTTTAGCCATCTGTTCCTCAAATCTTTGAACAAATGGCCCCTCAGATGAAATCCAGCCAGTTTCAAGACATTCTAGTACATACTTTTCTTCGTTACCTACTAATAGTGGCTCATTTACTGGAATAAAATCATCCAAATTACTCACACACCTTTATTTGGTCATTAGATACACCTTGAAATCTCGTTTTATCAACATCCCCAGCATAAGGTCCTTGTTTAACTTCAATCATTTCAACCTCTTCAATAACTTCAAATCCATGTCCACCTTGAATAAGTAGGATTGTATCTCCAGCATTTAAAACCCGACTTTCTAAATAGGATTTTTCATCACTGTAAAAATCAACGCGAAGGACACCCTTTTTTATAAATAATACTTCTTGTGTATAAATTACCTCACGTTTTACAGGATTGTGAACATGAGGTTCGATTATTTTTCCTTTTGGATGATTCATATAGGCTAGTTGTTGGGATAATTCGGGTGGGGTTACAAAAGTAACACCAGATTTACTAAAACTATTTCTAATAACTATAGCTAATAACAAATTCTCACTATCAATCTTTTCAATCAATAAGGATTCACCCCAACCATAAAATAAATTCATCTTTTTTTGTTAAACAAAAATAACATACTTCCTTAATATTTTTAACTCTTACATTAACACCGTTTCCTTAAAAGCTTTTATAATTTTTCAAACAAATAATATCTAGAAAACGTTGGTCCGTAGGCAGTTGTAAATGTTGTTAGTAATTTACATTTCCCTAAAAATAATTCAGTTACTAATTTGTTCGAATAAAAAATAGGAAAGTTCATTCCTTTTTCTTGCCATAATTCAATGTCTTTTATGTAGTGCTCTTCCAATGGTAGAATATTAAAACAAATATACCCACCATTTTTTGTTACTCTTATCATTTCTTTTAGATAGCTAAATATATCTATATGGTTTAGATAAACCAAAACTGCGTGTGCATGTACAAAATCACACGAACAGCCCTTCTCGTCTCCAAGCTTATTGCCCGAAACCTTTCTTGAAATTACATTATAGTTTTTTTTAAGCCAAATTTCCCAGTCAATAGAAGGCTCGTATATATAATAATTAACATTCCTAAAATCAAAATATTCACTAAATCTATCTAAAAACCACCCATTTCCAGGTCCTATTTCACATATATCCCTAAGGGCTTCCATATTTATATGTTTTTTTATAGAATTAAAAATATTTAAACTTCTACCTACCACCCCTTTCTCTTCTTCTAATATATCAATTATTTTTTTACCCTTTTCAACCTTTTCCGTGAGACTATATAGGGGTATATAAGAATTTTGTGTTGTTATATTAGTTCCCAACTCATACCTAATATTAAATATCATAAAATTATTTATACCCATTTTTTCAAGTTGCATTACAATCTCCGTTACATAAGAACTTGTTATAATTACCAAGTGATTGGTATAATTTATTAAAGTATCTGGATTTATAATTGTAATACCCTGAATTGTTTTGCCAATTTTATGCTTATCATTATCACAAAAGTATTCAATTGAATATTTTTGTGATAAATTATTAAAAGCAAATTCTCCTAAAGTAGATGCCCCAAATAGTATAGCTTTTTCCAATTTATCTCGTCCTTTACAAACTAGATACTAATACTTCGATATTTTCTCCTATATTTAATTCATTGAGTTGTTTTAATATTTCCTTATAGTGTATTGATGCAATTATAATCATATCAATTGAATTATCCTCCAGTATACTTGGTGAATTAATTAGATAATTTTCTATTGTATTACCCCACTTTTTAGAATCATTATCAACGAAACAATTCATAAAATTAAGGTGATTAAAAGATTTTTCTTTTAAAAAATTTAAGGTAATTTCACCAAATGTTGAAGCCCCAAATATTACTACATTTGATTTATTAAATATTTCATTATATCTTTTTAAAAAAACTTCCCCAAAAAAGTGAGCATTTGAGGGTTTCCTAGAACAAAGCTTATTCGATAATGCGATTTTCTTTATAGTTTCAACAGCAATTATAGTAGACTCTCCTTTATTAAAGAGAAGTTTATCCAAATCCTCTCTATTTTTGGGGTACTGGTCTTTATTTATTAATATTTCTGTTACGGTTGATTCTAATTTAGAAACATCACTTACAATAGTTCCGAATTGCCTTCCACCATTTTTAGTTAATTGATTTTTCCACGAAGAAGTATCCTGATACGGAAAAATTCTTTTTAAATAAACATCAAAAAACTTTGGAGCATCTATAAAAATTACAGGTTTGTTAAGTGCTAAAAATTCAAAACCAACACTAGATACACAGGTTATCAAAATATCAGAGCACCACAAATATTCATCAATATCATAATCATGTACAACTCTAAAATTTGAGTATTGGTTTGATAATTTTGATAAGTAAGCAAACCAGTCAACTCCTCCTGTAGCATAAAAATTATCAATTGGTTGATGACAATCAATTGGCAATTTAGCTATTACATTATACTTCCCACTATTACATAACGCTTTTATTATCTCTTCACCCTGATCCCTTAAAGATGAATGTTCATTAAAAGCAGGGGCATATAGTAAAGTAGGCTTTTCAATATCTAAACTTAATCTTTCTATTGTTTCTATTTTATTAAAAAGGCCATTAATAACATCATCGGATTTTGGATAACCTATATCATATAAATCTAAATGATTCGGTAAATTTACACCATTTTCCTCTAAGTATTCGAATAGTGTATCTTTATGGAGAGGACCTATCATAAAAAAAGCATCAAATGTTTCAAGTATTTTTTGATTAAAAGTAACTCCTTTAGCAGACGGTCCATGGAAACAACATATACTATAAATACCATCAATTCCAAGGTTATACTGTTCAGGTGTTATATATAGAATAACGTCCTTTTTTATATTAGCATCTTCCAATTCTTTCAAAAAAATAAATTGTTCCCAATCTTTCAGTCTATTGTTATATTTTCTTAGTTCAATAATCACATCTTCATTCGGAACCCCTAAATACAATTTATTAACGTCATAACAATCAATTAAATAAAAAAATATATTTCTTACAAATTGAAAATACCCGACACTTGGTACTGAAATTAATATTTTATCTGACATTTTTGTTCACTCCGTGGTTGTTTTTCACATATCTCCTTAATTCTCAAAGAAGAAGAAACATTTTTAGTATATGGTAAAAAAACTGTTTCTACACCAACACTTTCAAATTGGCATTTTAAATCCATATAATATGGATCGCCAAACCAATCGTCACCAACAACCCAAATATCAAATCCTAATAATTCCCATGCCAAAAACTTATTTCGATCTGTTTGAGGTACAACTTCATCTACCCACTTAATTGAATTCACTATTTCCTTTCGCTCATAAAAAGGGACAACAGGAAAATAACCTTTATATTGATACACAAGCTCATCAGTGCTAACTCCTACTATTAGATGGTTACCCAAATCTTTTGCAGTTTTTATTAAATTTAGATGCCCTAAATGAAACAAATCAAAAACTCCAGCAGTATATATTACTTTTTTCACTAGTTATTAACTCCTAACTATCCATTAATAAAATTGGTCTAAAGCCTATACTCGAATGAAAAAAGTTGATTTCTGTAAACTCGTTGTAAATATATTGAATTTTATCATTTTTTCCTCTTCTCACTCTGCGATTAGGATTTCCTTCTATTTCGGTAGCCGTCCACGAACTTATTCCAACATTGGAAAACCACTCTAAATTGCTATTAACTATATATCTTATCCAATCATTTTCAATATCCATTAAGTTTGAACCACCAGTTGGTAATCTAATAATATTTTTAACAGATATTTTTTTAAATAATCCATCTATTGCGCTATCTATATTTTTCCACGAAATACTATGCTGCACATTCCGATCTGCAATTAGCTTCTTCCCTCCATCATCTTCATCCACCATAATAAAATAAAAATCCCCATCTGGAAATGCACTGGATTCTGGTGGTATAAACCCTTTCCTTTCCTCACCTAAACCACCAAACTCACCAACTTTATTATAACTCGCTTTATAATGACAACGAATCCTCTTACCAATTTCTAATTGTTCAATATTTGTCACTTCATCAACATGATACAAGCGTCCTGCCTGTGATATTCCAACACCAGTAAACAAAAACAAATTATCATCTAATAGTTTCATTTCCACTAAATGCTCAGTGTTATCTAAATTTCCTTTTGTATATAATAATTGATTAATATTTGGAACATCACTAGAATCAATGCTAGACGTTTTTACTGAAATATTCTCAGATTTACCGTCAATGGTTATCCGAATCTTACTGGATCCTTCTTTATTTTTTGAACCTAAAATTTTCAATTCAGTTCCTGTAAATCTAAATCGTACAAGCGCATCTTTTTTATTTGCTAAATGTTGTTTAATTGGATAGTCAATTGTTTTTCCAAGTGTATATTTTTGTTTTTCCCACTCACCTATATATTGAAAGGCACCACAATCACTAGGGTAAAATTTATATTGATCACGTTCAATAAAGTGCCGTGCTTCCCCATGTACTTTATACAAACTCCCAGCAATCTGTTCCAACGTCAGCTTACACCGCTCTAAATACGGATAAAATGATTCCATAATCAACTTAGCCTTATCCATTTCATTTGTCTGTTTCCGAATATTAGCCGCCCGTATGCTCAGCGCTTGATACTGCGTCCGATTAACTGGCTGGATATAGCATACATAGCAATCATTGACGACTATTTTTTTCATCAGCTTATCAAATTTTACGATGCTTTTAGAGAGTTTATTTTCATTTCTGGATTGTGTGTGCTTTTCCATATCTGCAAAGATTGACATAATCTCTTTATACAACTTGCGAAATTCTGTAATAGAACGCTCCATTTTCGTCAATCGTTCCGTTGTATACGCTAAATCGTAATTATTTTCGCATGATTTATACCAATCTTCGACCACGACTGGCGAATTAAACCGTTCTTTAATTAGTTCTTCCAATGGTTGAAATGTCGTGCCAGCAATGGCTGCGCCGCCTTTTGTCGTATTAATGGCTTCTATTTCTGGAAACTGCGCTACATACCATTCAATATTATCCCTCATATTATTAAATGATGGTGTCGTTTCAACTTTATTGCCATATACATCGTCAACTAACAGGACATGCTGGCGGTCTTTTTCTTCTACTTCAATCGGGCGATTTCTCTTATTATACTCAACATCTTTAGAATAAAATTGTTCATTTTTAAATGCTAGATTTTGCCCGGCAAATAGTACTGGATTGCAGCCTAATTTTGCAGCCAATTGAAAAGTAATCGCCGCAATTGTAGGGGAATCATCAATTACATTGATACTTGTACGGTCTTTATTTTGTAAATAATATTGCCCCACTGTATCTTGACTTGTCACCATATGAAGCTTCGGACCTTGATACCAGTTCAATGTTTCAAAACCAACACTTGTTCCAAATATCATCGGAATTGTATCTATTCCGTTTTCAATAATACTTGCAAATACATTGTAATTATGTTCTTGAGGATCATATGTGCAAACAGCATCAGGCATAATATTTTGGGCAACTAAGGCCCGATTTGCTGACCCAACTGCAAATATATAAGCTAATTTATTCTCTTTAATATATCTCAAATTTTCATATTCTTCTTCCAACGATGGGCCTGCTGATACAATAATTAATGGCTTATCCTTAAAACACGACTCAAATCCATCTAATATATTTGGTGTTGAAATTGTTTTTGGGAAGTTAATTAAACTATTTAATGTCCAGCGGGCACTAAATTTCGTATCTGTATAAAAGCTAAACCGCTTCGTTTCCATTGATTCTTTAAAGTCTTCAATAAAAGCTTTGAATTTATCGTGATAAATTCTTTCGTAACTTGGCAAAACTACTAATAAAATTCTTTCTTGCATACTGTTCGTTAACCTTGTTAAAAATTGTTGCCCTGCTTCTCTTGATGTTTCAATATAGATTTCTTTTAAACGATGGACAGGCAACTCATTTATTGAACGGTGTTTTGTATATTCATAAAAAATTTCAAGATTAGGCTCATAGATTGAAAATGTAAACTGCGGAAAGCGGCTCATAAATGCTTCAATATGGTATCCCAATCCAACACCATAAAATAGAACATGTTCATACTCATTTATTTCTTGGTCAAATTGGTCAATGAATTTTTCTGCTTCTTTTTTCGGATCGTATTTACTGTGAATAAATTGCGGTTGATTATCCCTCATAACTTGAATAGTCGGCAAGCCCGATTTCGTTTCAATAATATCTATATTATTTTCAAATGCTCTGCTTTCATATTGTTGGAGTAGATCACGAATATGACGATGATTTTGTCGTAAATAATTTATATTATCAATAAACATTGCTTCTTCCCTCCAATCTACTCTTTTTCGTATAAATTATTTCACATTCCCTACCTGATAATATTCAATGCCGCTTCTCTCAATTTCTTCAACTTGCAAGCAATTTCGACCATCAAAAATAATTGGCGTTCTCATCCATTGTTTCACTTGTTGTAAATCAATTTCCTGGAATTCCTGCCATTCCGTAAGAATTAAGCAAGTATCAACTCCTATCAGAGCTTCTTTAATGGAATTTGAAAAAATCACACTATCTGGTAGCTGGCCTTTCGCATTTATAACTGCAACAGGATCATAGGCTTTTACATTTGCACCTAATGATAATAATTCATTTATAATCGTTAACGAAGGTGCTTCTCTCATATCGTCAGTATTTGGTTTAAAAGTTAATCCTAAAACTGCAACTATTTTACCTTGTAGGGTGTCAAATCTTGCAACTACTTTTTGAATAAATAAATGCTGTTGTAGTTTATTAACTTCTATAACTTCTTTTAAAATTTTAAAGTCATACCCATTCTTGCCAGCGATATTTAGTAATGCAAGCGTATCTTTCGGAAAACAAGAGCCACCATAGCCAATCCCTGCATTTAAAAATGCTGCTCCAATACGATGGTCCATTCCCATTCCTTCGGCAACATCTTGCACATTTGCACCAACTTTTTCACAAAGATTGGCAATTTCGTTTATAAAGCTAATTTTTGTTGCTAAAAACGCATTAGATGCATATTTAATTAATTCAGCACTTTCTATTGCTGTCTTTAACAGTGGAATACCAAAAGGCTTATAGATTTTTTCTACAAACGAAGCAGTTTTGGGGTCATCCGAGCCAATGACTATCCTATCACCATGAAATGTATCATAAATAGCATGTCCTTCTCTTAGAAACTCAGGATTTGAGACAACTTTTAATTTAATATCATGCTTTACATTTTGAGCTATGGTTTGTTGAATCAATCGATTTGTGCCAACAGGTACTGTACTTTTTGTAATGACGACAGCATCGTTTGTAACATGTTCGGCAATATCAATAGAGGCTTGGATGACATACTCCAAATTCGCTGAACCATCTTCTGCCTGTGGAGTTCCGACAGCTATATAAATAGCTTCGGCACTTGTTATTCCATCCTTATGTTTCGTAGTGAAAAACAACCGTTTAGCCTCGATATTTTTTTTCATCAATTCTTCCAAACCAGGTTCGTAAATCGGCGATATTCCTTGCTGCATTTTATTGACCTTTTGCACATCTATATCTATACATGTCACCGTATGGCCAATATCAGCTAAACATACACCCGTTACAAGACCTACATATCCTGTTCCAATGACTGCTATATTCATCTCTTACATGCCTACCTTTGAATGTAACTTTTGATAAATTTCACCGATATAAGTTTCTACATCGGACTTTAAATCGCTTCTCTCTAACGCAAAATCAATCGTTGCTTTCACAAAACCAAATTTATCTCCAATATCATACATACTGCCTTCAACTGCGCATGCAAAAATAGCTTTTTGTTCACCTAATCGTTGAATCGCATCCGTTAGTTGAATTTCGTTACCTGCTCCATAAGGAGTTTCTTCAATTGCTTTAAAAATGTTAGGTGTTAAAATGTATCTGCCAATTATCGCATAATTTGATGGAGCTTCACCACTTGACGGTTTTTCTACTAATTCTTTAATCGCAAAAACATTCTCTTCAAGAGCCGTTCCATTCGGATCAATAATTCCATATTTCGATACTTCTTCGTTTGGAACTCCTTTTACCCCAATAACACTTGTATGATAACGATTATAAACTTGAAGCAATTGCTGTAGCGAAGGGGTTTCACTTTTAATAATAATATCTCCTAACAAAACCGCAAAAGGCTCATTCCCGATAAATCGACTTGCACAATAAATCGCATCTCCTAACCCTTTTGCCTCCTTTTGGCGGATATAATGGATATTTGCCAAATTAGAAATTCCTTGAATTTGTTCTAATAAATCATATTTTTCTTTCCTTACAAGAGTTTCCTCAAGCTCGTATGATTTATCAAAATGATCCTCTATTGCCCTTTTGTTCCGACCACTAATGATAATGATATCTTCAATCCCTGAAGCTACCGCTTCTTCTACGATATATTGGATTGTTGGTGTATCGACAATTGGAAGCATCTCTTTTGGCTGTGCTTTTGTTGCTGGCAAAAATCTTGTTCCTAAACCAGCTGCAGGTATAACAGCCTTTCTAACCTTTAACATTTTGCTTAACCCCTTCCAATTGCGAAAAATATTGAATCGTATGTAACAAACCGTCTACTAATTGGATTTTTGGTTCCCAATTTAGTTTTTCTTTTGCTAATGAAATATCTGGTTTACGTTGCTTCGGATCATCTTCTGGCAATGGCTTAAAAACAATTTTCGATTTAGAATCCGTCAATTTTAAAATTGTTTCAGCCAACTCTAGCATATTAAATTCCCCAGGATTCCCCAAATTCACAGGACCTTGGAATGAATCTTCTGATTTCATCATTTTAATGATTCCGTCTACTAAATCATCAACATAACAAAATGATCTTGTTTGTGAACCATCACCATATATCGTAATGTCTTCACCTTTTAAAGCTTGGACAATAAAATTACTAACAACACGACCATCCTCAGGATTCATATTGGGACCATATGTATTAAATATGCGAATCACTTTAATCTGTACTTGAAATTGTCTTGCATAATCAAAAAATAATGTTTCTGCACAGCGTTTTCCTTCATCATAACAACTACGAATTCCAATCGGATTTACATGACCCCAATATGATTCTGGTTGGGGATGAACAAGCGGATCGCCATATACTTCTGATGTCGATGCTTGCAATATTTTCGCATTATTTTCTTTCGCCAACTCCAATACATTGATTGCACCGATGACACTCGTTTTTAATGTTTGAATCGGATTTGATTGATAATGCACTGGACTAGCTGGACAAGCTAAATTATAAATTTCATCTACTTCTATTTTTAACGGATTCATTACATCCTGTTCAATAAACGAAAAATGGTCATATTGCAGCAAGCTTTCAATATTTTTCAAGCTTCCTGTATAAAGATTATCTAAACAAATAACTTCATTTCCCTTATTCAACAAACGTTCGCAAAGGTGAGAACCGATAAAACCTGCCCCACCAGTCACTAAAATTTTTTTCATCATTTAATCACCATTACCCCATAGCTTTACATGCCATTTCCATGCTGTTTCGATAATTGATTCAATGCTTTTATACTTCGTTTCCCACTGTAATACAGCATTAGCTTTTTCAGCACTCCCAACTAAAATAGCAGGGTCTCCTTCACGTCTTGTCGTTTCGACTGTAGGTACTCCTTTTCCAGTTACCTTTTCAACTGCACGAATAATTTCCCGCACTGAATACCCTTTGCCATTCCCTAAATTAAAGACATTACTTTGTTGCTGCTCTTTTAAGTAATGCAAGGCTAAAATATGCGCTGTTGCCAAGTCTTCAACATGAATGTAATCTCTCACACATGTCCCATCTTCTGTATTATAATCCGTACCAAATATTTGGATGTAATTACGTTTTCCTAATGCTGCATCTAAAATGAGTGGTATTAAATGCGTTTCAGGGTCATGCCATTCACCAATTTCGCACTCTTGATCAGCACCCGCTGCGTTAAAATAACGAAGTGCTGCATATTTTAATCCATAAGCATTTGAATAATCCTCAAGAATTTGTTCAACCATCCATTTTGAACGACCATACGGATTAATTGGCAATTGCGGATGATCTTCTTTTATTGGAATTTGCATCGGTACGCCATATGTTGCACAAGTAGATGAAAAAACAAATGTTTCGACATTAAATTCTCGCATGACTTCAAGTAAATTCAATGTATTGCTCACATTATTAAGATAATATTTTTGTGGATTTGTTACTGATTCACCAACATAGGCATTAGCTGCAAAATGCATAACAGCTTGGATTGGATAGTTCGAAAATAACAATCTTAGTTGCTCTTGATTGCTTAAATCTCCTAATATAAATGGAACATTCCCCTTTACAAATTCTCTATGTCCTGTACTTAAATTATCGTATACTACAACATGTTGACCGTTTTTGACCAACTGTTTGACGATATGCGAACCTATATAGCCTGCTCCACCGACAACTAAAATCATAATTCTTCTCCTGTTCAATCCAATAAATTTTCTGCTACTATCCACTTTCTTAATAGTTCTTTCTCTATTATTTCATCTTGAGAAAGTTGAGGCTTTTTGACATTGTCATTACAAACATCTGGATAGCTTCGATGACTACTGTATGGAGCACTAACAATATACATATCCTTCGTTTCTCGTGCTACACGCGCTTCATCCTCAGTCATTAGCTCCTCGTACATTTTTTCACCTGGTCGAAGCCCAATTTCTTCTATTCCAATCGAATCTGTAATCTTATATTTTTTGCTTACTTCTTCAATCATAACCTCTACGAGGTCACTTAATTTAATGATTGGCATTTTCAATACAAATACTTCGCCACCTGTAGCCATTTCGTTTGCCTTTAACATCAATGAAATAGCTTGGTATGGCGTCATCATATAACGAAGCATCTCTTTATTTGTGACTGTGACTTTTCGTTGTTCCAAAATTTGTTTTTTAAACAATGGAATGACTGAGCCTCTTGACCCCATCACATTACCAAAACGGACCGAGCAAAATATCGTTTGTTTCGGTCCTTTTTGGTATTGGGCAGCGGATACTAGCCGTTCAGCTGTTAACTTTGTTGCCCCATATGTATTCGCAGGCGCAATCGCTTTATCTGTACTAGTAAACAATACTCTTTTTACACCAGCTGTTATCGCCGATTGTATAACATTTTGTGTACCAATTACATTTGTTTTTACTGCCTCAAATGGGTTATATTCACAGGCAGGAACATGCTTCATTGCGGCAAGATGAAAGACGTAATCAATATCTTCCATTGCTCGAAGCAAACGCTTCTCATCACGGACATCACCAATTAAATAGCGGATATTGTGATATTCTGACATTTCCTGTTGAAGATTAAATTGCTTGTACTCATCCCTACTGAAAATTCTTACTACTTGTGGAGAGTGTCTAAGCAATTCTAACAACAAATGTCTTCCAATTGTTCCCGTACCACCGATAATTAATATTTTTTTATTTGTATAAATACTTTGCAAAGACGCTCACTCTTTCAACAATATGTTGTTATTTCTTATTTAATTTAAATCCGTTCTTTGCCCTTGATGATCAATCGTGTTCGTTAACTCATCTTTAAACCGTTCCAATAACGGTTGAATTTCATAAGATATAAGGTCTCCTATAAGAATGGCATCATTATTTACTAAAGCCTCATTCAAATTCTGCAATTCATTTTGAAGGTTTCCCGAAATTTCAAGAAATTGATCCCAATTATAAGGTCGTTCCGAGTTTTTATTAACCGTTTCAATAAATTGATAAAGCCATTGCAGCCCTTCTAATAATTGTTGGAATTTCTCCCACGTGTTCTGGGTTGCACCTTTGTAAAATTCATCCGCAAGTTTTGAAACCTCTGGAATTGCGCCTTTTAAATAATTTTCGCCCATTAACAGAAGATCACTAGTAAATGTTTCCACCGTTTTTGCTTCAACTTCAATTTTTTTTATATCATTAATTCTATCTAATAAATATTCCTCACATTCATCATAAACCTCTACACCATCAACAATTAAGTAATTAAAGTATAGATTGCTTTCATTAAGCGTATCAATTATTTGCTGAATCAATTCATCAATTGATTCCACCTTATTTGGATAATCATATGTTTTCTCTAAAAGTATAAGCTGCATAGAATGTCCTCCGTTCGTTCTACTCTTACTATATATCGGCTTAATGCGACATTTTTTAAGCATATAATGCCTTCATTTCGACATCAGGAAAATATACAGACAGGCTCTACTATTAAAACTAGAAAAACCTCATTCTATTGTATACTGTGACTTTTAAAAAATCACCTTACACTAGATGAGGTCGTTTCATTCATTTAGCCAAATAAAGGATTACTTTCAGCCTTTTTAAAAATATTTTCTATTTCTATATCTGTACTTAACAAGACTTCAGCTCTGCTTCTAGCCTTTTTCGCCATTTCTTGATAATAAGCTTGGTCTCGAATATATTGGTGTATTTTTCGTTCCATTTCTAAGTAATTTTTCACACAAAATTCACTACCCGCTGCAACAGAAACGTCACCAGAATGAATAGTAACAACTGGCAGCCCTTTATACATCGCCTCAGCGGCTGAACTTCCTCCGCCTGCCCTTTGTGGATTTACATAAAGGTCACATAACTCTACTAGTGCTAATACATCTTCTTGAAACCCTAAGTTAGTAGAGGTGTTTTTTAGTTCTGGGTAAAGTGAAATATAACTATCATATTTTTTGAACCCACCTATAAAAACAATATGCGCCCCTTCTTTCGTTGTTTTTAGCAGCATTTCTATAAATTCAGTTGTTATTTCTGAATCTAATCTTGCACCAATCACTGTAATCAAAAACCTTTTCTCCGGCAAGTTTAACTGTGCTCTTGTAAATGTATGTTCTTGCGGTTTAAAATCAAATGTAAATGTACTTTCTATTACATTTTTTTCACTAAAGCCGAACTTTTCGAGAAACTCTATATCATGCTCATTTAATTTTCGACCAATAACATGAAATTGCCCTTCACTTGTTGGTAACCCACTATAAACAGTTGCTATTGAAATGACAGGGACAATTTTGCTGCATACATCCGATACGATACTTGAACCACCAATATTTACTATACATAGCGGCTTTCTATTTTCAATTGTTTGTAAAATATTGTTGATTTCATTACTATTAGGCATCATACCATTTGGTTGATAATAAGGAATATTCACATCCTTATAACTAATGCTATTAACCTTCTCCAACTCCTGTACAACATTTCCGATTATTGTATTATAAAAAGGAGTTGCTCCACTCTTAGTCATAAGCTCTTTCGTATTAATGATTAATACATTTTTATTTAAATGTTTAATCAAACTATAAGCACGGTCAAGTGCTGTTTTGGTTGGTGCATGATTCAGCCCTAAAAACTGCGCTGTTATGATTATAACTAATTCATTATCTCGCTCATTTCTAGGAATAAACTTTCCCTCAACATTCATCTCTGACAAAAACCCATAATAGATTTCCCTATACAACTTTCTTGACAAATAGCCTGTATCTGCATTACCTATATTACTATTTACAAAATTAGCCCGTACATTTTGCCAATACAAAAAGTATTTTTCAAATTTAGTAAATGCCTTTGTAGTTCTTGTTATATAATAAAGCTTGTTTAAATAGGAAGAATTCGGAAAAACATGAAGCAAATAAGAGAGAATAAAAATCTTAGTATGTGGTTTAAAATGATTCAATAGTATTTCAAGCGCTTTTTGATAAAACTGCTGCGATTTTATTGGTAAGTCTAAAATCTGTGATTTTAAACTTTCAAAATGGCGAACAAACCGGCTATCTTCGAAAAATATACTTTTTCCATTATCCATCTCTAATAAATATTGGATTGTATCTTCCAAATTTAAATTCTCACAGAGAAATACGATATTCTCAAAACTCAAGGGTTCTTTATTTGACTTGTCAAGGTCCACAACCACAGAATAGCCTTCTACTGGATTAAACAAATAGTATGTACCATTAAATTGATAGACCCTTTGTTTGTTGTCATTAGGTTTATGGTGTCTATTTAACACGTCTTGAAAGCTACCAATCGGTTCGCACTTCGTATTAAAAAATTCAACAGGAAAAATATCTTTATGACAACCAACCACATCTATATTTTTCGTTAAATTCTCCGCTTCATTATAATCCGATTCATACAAATGTATATAAAACTGTTCCAAATTCTCTATATAATTCGTCTCATTTCCTTTTAGATAGATAAAACGCTCAAAAAATTGATGGAATAAACGATATGTTAGCAAAAGGAAAACTTTATTATTTGATAAGACATTAAAATGCATATTTTCCGTCTCTTTCCCCCAGATATTTTCAATCATACTTAAAATATGATGAGGTTGTATATTATTTATAGTAATATCTTTAAATTTATGTATTTCATACTTTTCCTTTTCAAACTGAATGATACATTCAGTTAATGGCCCATCTTTTTCTATCCCATCCAAAAAACATAATAATACATTTCTTCGCATAAAATCCCTCTTCCCCTATGCTTCGTTCATTTTTAATTATATGATGTTCAAACTTTCATGGTCAATCTTTCACGATGCATAAAAAGAAAAGACCCTAGATAACTAGAGCCTCTTCCCTTACATATATTATTGAAGTAATTGTAATACTGATTGTGGACGTTGGTTCGCTTGTGCAAGCATTGCTTGTGATGCTTGAGAAAGGATGTTGTTCTTAGTGAATGACATCATTTCGTTCGCCATGTCTACGTCACGAACACGAGATTCTGCAGCCTGTAAGTTTTCAGCAGAGTTACCTAAGTTGCTGATTGTGTGCTCTAGGCGGTTTTGGAATGCCCCAAGCTTTGAACGTTCAGCAGATACTTGGTTAATTGCTGCATCGATAACGGAAATAGCAGCTGTTGCCTTTTTATGATTACGAATATCTAAAGCGTATGTTTGACCTGCAGTGTCATTACCGATATCAGCTAACTGATTTTGAGCACCACTAGCGAACATTGCATCTTCTGACTTCTTAACAAGCTCTGCATTTATAACAGTACCGTTGTCTGTTCGAACACTAGTTCCATTAGTCTGTTTTACACCACTTGCTGAATAGTATGTTTCAGTTGTACTTACACTCGCAACATTCTTATAAGTACTAGTATTATTAATTTGTGCAGTTTGATTTGTTGTACCAGCAACACCAAGCGCTTCAGCACGCATATCAAAAATGTCAACAGTCATATTTTGCATCGAGTTTGCACCAACTTGCATGTGTAGACCGTTTCCACTTGTAACATTACCTGCACCAGCAAGTTTAATATTATTTGCATCGGCACCAGCTAATTTTTGAGAACCATTTAACAATTTCTTTTGGTTGAATTCTGTATTATTAGCAATACGGTTAATTTCAGAAGTTAATTGGTTTAACTCTTTTTGAAGCTCTTGACGATCTTGGTCAGTATTTGTGTCGTTCGCTGATTGTGTAGCAAGTTCACGCATACGTTGTAAGATGGAATGAGTCTCAGATAATCCGCCTTCAGCAGTTTGGATTAATGAGATTGCATCTTGTGCGTTACGTTGTGCTTGGTTTAAGCCGCGTACTTGTCCACGCATTTTTTCAGAGATTGCTAGACCAGCAGCGTCATCGCCTGCACGGTTGATGCGAAGACCTGAAGAAAGCTTCTCCATTGATTTTGTTGAATTAAGTTGGTTAGTTCCCATTTGGCGATATGAGTTCATCGCTGGTAAGTTGTGATTGATAATCATGATTTGTTTTCCTCCTTGATTTTGAAAGTTCCCACGTCCATGTGGTTGGTTTTTAAGACAGATCGCAACTAAAGCGGCCGTCTCTAGCTGCTTTCTGACTTTACATGTTTTATATCGGTATTTTGTTTTGATTGTTTAATAGATTTTCGAAGAATTTTTGATTCTTTAATTTCTACGGATTGCTTAAAGTTTCATCATAATGTCCGCAGTTTCGCAAAATAAGTTTATCAGGTTTTTCTATTTCAAAAGTAATTCGCAAATCCATATTGGCACTTGCCTCCCAGACATTTGGATTACGATAACCTTTCATTTTCTTTATACGTAATGACGGATGTGAGAAATCTTGGGCTATTATTGTAAGAGCATTTTTGATTGTCTTTTGAGATTGCAGGTCCAATTTCTTGTATTTTTTTACAAAAACTTTTGTAAATTCAAGTTCCATTATTTTTCCTCTTTTGCCCAATCATCCGATTCATTGCTATCTAGCCAATCAAGTGCATCGTCAACATTATCAAATGATGTTACATGGCCTAATTTAATATTTTTATCCGCTTCTTGTTCTTCTTTTTGCCATTCTTCTGACCAAAACCACCGTTGGCTGACTGGAACTTGAACCATCGGAACAATAACAATTTCACCGTTTTCATCAATGGATAACTCTAATGTATCTCCTTCCTCTAGATTGAACCGCTCCATTACAGATTTGGGCAAGGTTACTTGTCCACGTTTGCGAATAGTAAGCCGCTCCTTCAAGGTATCACTTCTTTCAGTTAATTTTGTACCCATTTTATGCTCCATCCTCTCCATTGTTTCCGAATTTCTGAAATTCATACTTTTATTATAACATAAAAAATAACCATTCCGTTATTACTGCCTTTGGGAATGGTTATTTTATCTCATTTTCTTTAGTTATTTTTGCACTTGTTTTGATAAACCTTTTAGTAGCTCAATAGACACAGCTGACGCGAGGGTGTTTTCCTCTTGAATGGCAAGATACACTTCTTTTCGATGTATTTCTATATGTTTCGGGGCATTGATGCCGATTTTGATTTGATCACCGTCAATGGCTAAGATTGTTAGTTCAACGTTCTCACCGATTTGAATTGACTGATTTATTTTTCTTGTTAGGACAAGCATTTATTTTCCCTCCTCGCTTACTGAGGCTGGGGTTTTTACGAGTAAATGTTTTGTTGTGTATTTCTCATCATTTAGGACAATTTGTTTGCCTAATTGGTTTTTTGTGTTGATTACGACTGGGCCCCTTAGATTGGCGGTTGTGTTGTGGAATGGATCTTGGACTGTTATTATGCTGAATATCGCCAAATGATCCTCGCCATCGATTTTCAACTTCTCAATGACGGAATCTGTTAGTTTCACTGTATAATCGGTAAAAAAGTCAAACGGGCTTGTGATAACGAAGCCTAGGCTTGGCGTTTTAGTTGATTGTAGAATGAGTAGCGGGCTGTCTTCACCTAATGGTAAAATAGTAAAATGTTTTTCCTCCTCGAAGCTTGGGATGCCTTCTTCAAAATGGATAATATCTTTATCGTTTATTTCAACTTCACCATGATATTTTGTTTGAATTTTCATTTGCTTATTCACCATTTCTTTATTATTATTTGATTTTCTGAAGGGGCAGGGATACCAAGCCTGTCCGAGACCACTGAAAAAATCGAGCCATTTCGAACTTATTGTCCTAGAATCACTTTTATTGTCCAATAAGAGTCATTTATTGGCGAGATTAGGCAACTTATTGTCCGCCCAAGGCCATTTATTGTCCGATTGCCATATATTTGAAATATTGTGCATTATGAAAGCTACTTTTTCAGTAATATTAACCTTGTCCCTGTTTCACTATATATTTAAGTCATATTTTGTGCCTGTGACTTTAAATTCAATCGATGGTTTTTGCCTTACATAGATTTGCATATCCCCTTTATGGTACTTGATGATTGGTTTGTTCGGCTTCACTTGAACAAGCGTTTTGTTTTGGTCAACTTTAATGTCAATTTCAGAAGGCGTGTAATGAAATTTCACCTTAAAGGCTGACTCTGGAACAAAGCCGATATTAAATTGGTGTTGCTTAGGTTCACTTTGTTCTTTGGCAATTTGGGGAATAACATTTTTGTTTCCTGATTCAATTTTCATAAGGCGATCCCCTTCGGCCGCTTGGCTGGCGAGGTCTCGTAATAGTTTTTGTTTTGCTTCTTGGGCCGCTTCTCTTGTTCTTCTTAACGGTGACTTTAGGTTTGCATCAGCAAATGCTTCGGTTTGGTTGATTTCGAGTTTTCCCTTTGTTTTCGTCACTGTTAAATCCGGCTGCGGCTGTCTTAACTGCATATCTGCAGATGGTTGTTTAATTTCTAGCCACGACTTTTGCGAACTCATACCCAATTTTGCGAATTGACTTGATATGCTTAAATGGAGAAGTTGCATGAAACTCACCCCTGTCATTACCTATTTATTCCTATTGTAACGTAATACGAAATAATGTGAAACCTTGTTTGTTGTTTAAGAAAAAGAAAAAGCTATCTTCTTTAGATAGCTTATCGTAAAAAGTCCATTAATGTTGGTTGGATGATTCTTGCTCCAGCTGCCAGTGATGCACGATGGATGCTTTCTTGGGTTACTAAATTAATGATTGCTTCCTCAAAGTCGATATCTTCATTATCCGCAACCGTTTGTTCTGCCACTATTCTTTGTTTGAGAAGGCGGTCTTCTACCATTTCAACACGGTTTAAACGAGCACCTAATTCCGCTCTTGTAGAAATGACATTGTTTTGCATTTTATCAAGTGTATCCAATGCTTTTGTAATATCTTGTCCAGTCGTTTCAGGATCTACAAGCATTTTTTTAATAGATTCAATGCCACTGAATAACTCAATGGAATAAGCAAATGTATTTGCACTATCTTTCCTGACGTTAATCGGGATGGTAACACCTTTCATTACCTCAATTTCGACATCTTGGTCATTTGTTGACACTGCTGTTGATTTTGAAATAACTATATCCGTAGGAGATACTGTTTTTGTTACTTCAATCATTCCACCGTCTAGCTGTTTATTCTCTTGTAACGAAGTTTGTTCGATGCTGTGGGAGTTAGTAAGATCTATTTTTATAGTCGCCGAAAATCCTGTCTCGGTTTTCGTCTTTTCTTTATTGGCATCATCTACAACATTATAATTTATTTTTGGCTCAATAACGAACGTTACAATACTACCACTTTTCTCCTCAAACTTATACGTTTGACCTTGGTAACTAATGACGTATCCTGCATCAATACTATCACTTTTACCATCGGGTAAACCTCCTAAATCAGCAATCGAAGTACTCATATCTACATTAATACCTGTTTCACTTACTGGCTGATTATCCGTATTTGTTCCGTTAAAGATATAGTTGTCACCGACTTTTGTGTTAGCCATCGCAACTAGATGCTGTTGCAATTGGGTAATTTCTTTTGCAATGTTTGCTCTCGCGTCTTTATCGTAGCTGTCGTTTGATGCCTGAACTGTTAACTCACGAATTCGGTGTAGGATTTGCCCTGTTTCTTCAAGTGCTGAATCCGATGTTTCTAACCAAGTGAAACCTTCTGTCAAGTTTCGATAAAATTGTTTTACCTCAACTAATTGGCTACGATAACGCATCCCTTTCATCGCAATAACCGGATCATCAGAAGGGCGGGTGATTTTTTTACCCGTGTTGATTTGGTCCATTATTTTACCTAAGCGATTATAATTTTTGCTAATATAACCTAGATTACTGTTTGTTAACATATTTTGTGTTACACGCATAATTTATTCACCTACCTATCTTCCTACTAATCCCATGCCATTTATGATTTTATCTAGTATTTCATCAACTAACGTAATCATTCGAGCAGAAGCGTTATAAGCGTACTGAAATTGAATCATATTCGTTATTTCTTCATCTAATGATACGCTACTAATTGACATCCTGCGTTGTTCAACAGAGTCTTTTAGAATCGTACTAGTTGACGTCATACGGTTTGCTTCTGAAGTCATATCTCCCAGGCTGCCAATCATCCCTTGGTAAAAAGAATGAACATTCGTCATGCTACCACCATAATTTAGTAGAGCATCTTTTACTCTAGATAAAACTAAGGCATTGGAGCCATTTCCCAAAAAGGCATCGTCTTTTGATTGAATACCATCGGTTGAGAAAGTATATTCCCAAGTTTGGGCAGTAACGGGGTTACTGGTATCATCCTTTGACTTTACAAGATTCGTATCAATTTCAATTCCATATAGAGTAATCTTTCCGTTAGGAGGTACAGGGCCTGTATCATTTGGTATATTATTAACCGGCTGCCCACCTTGAGTAGTGGCTGTAACTGTATATGTCCATGTCCCTTTCGTATTCGGTGTAGTTGGTTCTTTATATGTCAATTCAATTTTAAACTGTTTCGTTGGATCAGCAGGATTATTCGGCATAACCTCAGCTGCGGTACCATTTTTCGAATCATAAATCCCTCTAAACACAGGATTTCCTACTGTTGTGTTTTGAACATTAGAGTCACGTTTAAATGAACCCGCATAAACATTTCCTTCTGCAGCTGCTGCGATATTATCAACATTTTCGATAATATCTTTGGATACTTTCAAGTATTTTGCCGCACCCTTTGGATCTTTAATATCATTCCCAGCGTCATCCTTTAACTCAAAAAAATCACGAGGGATTTTTTCTCCTCTTATATCTGTTAAACTGTATCCACTTCTATGAACTAAATTGAAATGTGTAGCAAATGTATATGCCATCATATCTAGGTCGTCTAACATTTGATTATAAGAACCTTTAGTTACACCATTTTCATCTTTATAGCCGTATCCTTCAATAAAACCTTTTAATCTCCCATGTGTATTAAAGGCCGAAAAACTAGCAAACTCATATTTTCCTGTTGCAGCATCAGCATCATCAAGTTTATCTATAGTTTTTGAAGAATCTGTGGGATCTACAAAACCTTTCCCATTTGGATTAAGCTCGAAAAATTTTATAGCAGTAACAGGGCTATCTTCTTCATCCCTTGCTGCATATTCAATATGAATTCCAGTTGCAGTATGTTTATAAGCTCCAGAATCATCCATAGCTTCAATAAGCTTAATTTTCTCACCATTCGAAGTTAATATCCCCCCTTGCGGGTTCGCAAGATAAATATTATACAACCCTTCCGCATTCCCCGAAGCCAATCCTCCACTTGGCTTCCTTTCAACCTTTATGTTTATATAGCTTGATAGTTCATCTACTAAACGATCACGCTGATCATATAAATCATTTGGCAAGTAGCCATGCGGTTCAATGGAACCAATTTCTTTATTTACTTGGTTAATTTGGCGAAGGATGGAATTAATTCTATCTTGTGATAGATCAATTTCATTTCGATAATCTTTTTGCACTGCTTTGATTGAGTTATACGTGTAATTAAAAGTATTCGCTAACTCAATCCCACGCTGGCTAACAACACGGCGAGCCCCGTTGTTTTGCGGTTGAACGGCTAAATCTTGAAGCGAATTCCAAAATTCATCCATTATATTCGCAAGCCCTGTATCTGTTGGCTCGTTCATAATGTTTTCCATTTGTCTTAGCATGTCGGCTTTTGCTTCCCAGTAGCCTAGCTTGCTATTTTCACCGCGAAATTGCATATCTACGAATGAATCTCTGATTCGTTGAATGTCACCCGCTTTAACCCCTGTTCCTAACTGGCCAGGTATCATCGGACGATTTAATGATGCTGGTGGATATGGTTCTGTTTGGATAAAATTAACGCGTTGCCTTGTGTAACCTGGTGTATTGGCATTTGCGATATTATGACCTGTCGTATAAAGGGCTGCCTGATGGGTCATCATGCCCCGCTTGGCTACTTCTAGCCCATGAAAAGTTGATATTGCCATTTATGAACTCACCTCACTAAGCTTTTGAATTGAAAATTGAGCGTCCTTCTTCATATTGCTCGGCTTGTCCCGGTCGCCCGTAATTATATGCATCTATATCAGGCGTTAAAAGATCTAGAGACAAATTAACAAACTGTAAAGACTGCTGAAGCAGTTGTTGATTCAGTTTGTTTCGGTCGGATAGAGCGTTAATTTGCGTTTGTAATTCAGCTTTTATTTTTGTTAATTTTTGTTGTTCTGAAGAATCAGCATATTGTAAGCAATCCGAAATTGTAGGATTTTGCACACTATTTGCGAAATCTTCATTACATTTGGACAAAAAAATCTTTGAAGCCTGTATCCGTTCGGCTTCAAACTTTTGAATAACTTGGATATGTTTTTTTTCTTCCTTTAGAAGTTCGTTGAGGGCATCAGTATCCCCAGTTTTGATTTTTTCCGTCTTTTGCTGTGCTAGTTGAGTTAGACTTTGATGCAATAGCAAAATTTTTTCGAGTGTTTCAATTAATGGTTGTGCAGACACTGATAAACCCCCTTCTAATCGTTCCAGAATTCGTACATTTTCCTAGCTACTTCGCGTGAATCGACTTTGTATTCGCCAGATTCAATTTTATTTTTTAATTCTTCAACTTTAGCTTGTCTTTCTGCCTCGATGCGGCTGCCTTTTTGCATCTCCATCGCTTCAGTAGAAATTTGAATTTTATCCGAGCCCGTAGTTTTTTGTAATTGATCCAGCTTCTCGATTTGCTTTTTGTATGGATTAAAATTTACATGACCAAAATTATTAATTTTCAAAATTATTCACCTCACTTACTTGGAAAAAGCTTGTTTACGTAGTCCATCTAAATCTTATGTTTATTATCGGCACTTTTTCCGAAAAGTTTACTTGTGAGGATTAATTTAGATTGTTATTTAATCTTCTGAATAATACGTCCGCACTTTCTTCTCCTTCTCTTCAAGTTGACGGCGCCGTTCTTCCTCATGCATATATTGTTTAAGGTCCGATTCAAGAGTACTTGTACAGTTTATACATAGCCTCCCTTTTTGAATCATTGCTCCACAGCTTTCACAACGGTATCCAAGGTTAGGGAATTGAGTTGTTCGTATACGACCTTCTTTAACAAAGCGCATGATTGTATCCTCAGGAACACCTGTTGCTTCAACGATTTCTGGAATAGAGGCTGTACGATTTTCACGCTTTCTAATAAATTGATATACTTTCTCAAATAATTTATCTTCTTCTTTCCGACAAGCATCACAAATCCCATGGAGATTACGGACATATAAACGACCACATTTTGGACAATTACTAAGTTCCGGCATTTTAAATTTCCCTCCTAAAAATAATCTTATCTGAAAACAACTATTTCATGATTGTAAACAAATGACCATAGATATTATTTACAATTATTATATCGTACATATGTCGAAATGTGTTTAGGATTGTTGATGAGGAGCTAAAATCGGGATTAAATGATTAGCTCCTTGCCAGCGTCAAAGAGTTGATTGATTTCGGTGATAATGAGCCTAGTGTTTTCGCAATTTGTCGTAATGTTGTGCCTGTTGTATAAATGTCGTCGATGATGAGAAGGGATTTGTTGTAATAGCGGTCTAGTTGGATATCTTGTTTTAGGAGAAAAGGGGAGTCCGTTACGATTCTTTCCGCTTTTTTCTTTTTACTTTGTTTTTCGGAGTGTGTACGCGCGAGGATATCTTCGATTGGTACGTTTAATAGGCTTGCCAATGAATAAGCCTGATTAAACCCCCTTTCATAAAGGCGTTCGGCGCTTAGTGGAACCGGGAGGATAATGGGAGGATTTTTTTGATCAAACGTTTGTTTAAACTTATTTTGCATGTAGGAAGTGAAAATTTTCACGATTTCATGGTCACCGCGAAATTTAAATTGTGCCAATAGTTCCCTTAGAAAATCGTTGTAGTAGAAAATCGAAATATTTTTCGTCAAGAGGTCTTGCCATCCTGATTGTCGTTCCCAAAGAAAACAGTCATTGCAGATGTCTTGTTTTCTGAACTTATTGTCCAGCTTAGAAAACGGACGACTGCAGCTGCGGCATTGTTCACCTGTGATAAGTTCTAGTTTTTGGTTGCAAGGGTGACAGATTTGCGGCTCGTTTTGCCAGCTTGATAAGGTAAATAGCGTACTCCAGGTAATTGTTTCATTAATTGGTTGATGGCAAATAAGACAGCGCATCATTAGTTCCCCTCCTCATCGTTTATTTTTTGTTGGAGAAACAAATATGTCTCCTTCATAATTGGATAATATTGTTTGATATTTTTATAAATACGTTCAGCCAGCTTCTCATCATATACATGTGATGTTGAATTTCGATCTTTCAACATTTTTAGCCATATTTCTTCGTTATGTATCCAGTTCGCCTTATAGGCTTCTTTTAGGGTAGACCTAGGTGTAGTTGCTTCAACTCCATCTTCCTCTAAAAATCTTTTTAATGTCTTCCAAAAAAGTTCTATCGTAAATTCAAAGCGCTGTATCGTTCCATCAATTAATAATTTATCAGTCGTCTCTCTTTGCACCGCATCTTCTAAGCGGTCTAGTGCATTTTTAAGATTGCTCATGCTTTGTTTCAGTTTTGGCATTGTCATAAAGCACACATCCTTCTCTTTTTATATTAGTTTTTAGTTCATCTGAGGCTTCAGTAAGCCAAACAACATCAATGGATAATAGAGTATCTAATTCTTCTTGTAGTTGAAAATAAAGGTCTAGCCAGTCGCTTTCTACAATTTTTTCAGCTTCGATAGCAAGATCAATATCCGATCGTTCTAATGCGTCACCTCTTGCCCGGGAGCCAAATAAAATGACTTTTTCTACGCCTTCATAGTTTTGCGCGATTTTTATGATTTGATTTTTTATTTTTTCATCGAGTTGCAAACCTGTCACCCCAAGTACTGTTTGCTCTTATTGTACAAGGAATCAGAAATAACTTCAAAATTTAATCTAGTAGACCGACCGTCTTTCCCTCTTTATTCATTTTTAAAATTTGCGCACGGGCGGCGACGATTGCTTTTGTTTTTCCATGATGATAAAAAATAACATCACCTGTTGGATATTTCGGGCTGCGTCCGACCCGTCCCGCAATTTGTACAAGGGCACTTTCTGTAAAAATTGAATCCTCTGCGCCAAGGACAGCAACATCAGTATTAGGGATTGTTACGCCGCGTTCAAGGATAGTCGTTGTCACAAGGAGCGGTATTGTTCCATCACGGAAGGCTTGGACTTTTTCCTTTCGTTTTGGGTCTTCGGAGTGGACACCTTCAATACTGGGGTGAAGCTTTTTTAGTATGGACACAACTTCGTATAATGTCTCAATATGTGGAACGAATAGGAAGGCTTGTTTTTTTGTTTGTAGATGTGTTGTGACCCATGCTTGAATATTCGTGGGGATGGCTTTGTTTTTCTTCAGCCGCTTTTTCCAATCACCACACCATTTGAACACTGGAACAGGAAGTGGATGGCGATGATATCTTGCCGGAATCGTTACTGTATTGATTAGGCCTCTTTTTGATTTTTGTTTAAACTCTTCGTCCGGTGTAGCGGTTAAATAGATCATGGCTGCCATTTCTTTTTTTGCCTGTTGGACTGCATATTGAAGTGATTTATCGGCTGAATAGGGAAAAGCATCAACTTCATCGATAATAATGACATCGAAATTTTTGTAGTATCTAAGCAGTTGATGGGTGGTGGAAATAGTAAGTTGGGCTGACTTACGGCGGTCTTCACTGCCGCCATATAAAGAGATTATAGTTGTGTTCGGAAAGACTTGTTTCAGTCGTGGCGTCAGTTCGAGAACGACGTCGGTTCGTGGTGTTGTTACACAAACTTGTTTTCGTTGTTGGAGAGCTGTTTGAATACCTTGAAAAAGCACTTCTGTTTTGCCAGATCCGCAAACTGCCCAGACTAATAAATCTTTATTGTTTCCGATTGCTTCGACTACTTTATTTGAGGCTTTTTGCTGTCCGGGAGAAAGTTGGCCTGACCAGTTTAAAATAGCTTGGTTTGGAGTCGAAAGCTTGGATGGACCTGTCCAAGTTATGAGCGGTGTGCACTGGCTAACTCGTCCCATCATAATACAATTCCGGCAGTATGTGCACGATTTTTCTTGACAACGGGCACAGTTGAATTCTGCGAATAAAAATTGGCTTTGATTGCCACAACGTTGACATTCCAACACGTTATTTTGTTTTTTTATAATGCCATAGTTGTATTGAATATAGCCGTTGAGATAATGTTCATGAATTTCTGTTAACGGAAATGGAATTTCGTCTAGGAGAAGTTTTTTGCCTTGTAGATGTTGTTGAAGGTCGTGAGAGAAATGGAATTCATTATTTAATTTTTGCGGCAATAAATCTAAAATTTTGTATATTGGTTGAAGGTTGGGATGTGAATGGCTTGCGGGATTGTTTTGTACTAGATTACTAACTAATTTTTCTGGCATTAATACTGTTCCTTTGTTGTACGTTTGGCTTGTGAATCTCATTTTTCGGCACCTCTCTGCTATTCAGCACCAACAGCATGATCACTGTTAGCGCCTATTTTTATACCAGCCTAATCCAAGTGCACCTTCACCTAAATGTGTACCGATTACCGCACCAAAGTAACTTATATCAATTTCTACGTTATGGTATTTTGCTTGAATTTGTTTTTTTAGTTCCTCTGCTATTTCAAGACGATTGGCGTGGATTAACGAGGCTTGAATTGGTACTCCAGTTTTTGCATCTTCGTCAAACAATTCTACTATTCGTTTGATTGCTTTTTTATGTGTGCGTATTTTTTCGAAGGGAACGATTTGTTTATTTTCAAAATGCAATAACGGCTTGACTTGAAGCAGGCTACCTATCAATGCTTGTGCTCCATTTAGCCGGCCTCCACGCTGTAAATGTATTAAATCATCCACCATGAAATAAGCGCGCATTGATTTTTTCATCTCGTTAAGGCGCTCTATTATTTCTTCAGGGTTTTTACCTTGTAGTGCCATTTCAGCTGCTTCTATTGCGTAAAATCCTTGTGGCATACAGCTAATTTCTGAATCAAAAGAATGGATTTCAATCCCATCTACCATTTCACCAGCTGTTAAAGCGGCTTGATATGTTCCGCTAATTCCGCTTGATAAATGAATGGAAATAACTGCTTCATAGCCTTGAACTTTTAATTTTTTAAACGTTTCTTCAAATAAACCAATGGCTGGTTGAGAGGTTTTCGGTAGCTCTGGCGCATGCTTTACCTTTTCATAAAAATGATTTGCAGTCATTTCTAGTTCTTCTTTGTACGACTCCGCTGTTCCGAAAATAACGTTTAAAGGACACATTTCAATCTGTAATTGTTCCCGCAGCTTTTCAGGGATGTAGGCCGTACTATCTGTCACAATTGCAGTTTTCATATTGAATACCTTCCTTTGTCGAAAGTACTAGTTTATGTGTAAATATTAATTAATAGTCCTTTGATTTCCCCAACCATATTTAAAATATCAAGGCTCTTTTTTTCCTTGTCTAAAACAGCGTTTGTCAAATCAATTAATTTTTTATCGACTTCTTTCACGATTTTATAGATTTTTGTACGGCCCCGGCGGTTGAAGCCACGGCGTTCCTCAAGCTGGAGACCATTTTGGACGGCTTCGTCTAAAAACTCCTTGACCATTTTTTTATATTTTCTTAGCTCATCAATCGTTCTTGATTCCGCCAAAACTTTTCCTTGGTCTTCGATGTCTTGAACAAGCTTTGTTAATTTTTCATAGACCATTTCCTGACGGTTTTTCCCCATTACTTCTTGGAATGAAATACTTTCAGTTGGCCCGCTTTTTTTTGATTGTATGTTATTTAGGCTGGTTTTCCCTACCTTTTGTACATCCATTTTATTTTCCCGCCTTTACGGATTACTATTTGTTATGGAATTTAAATACAGTGATTTTATTATAGCATATTACTCGCTTATATTTATAGAAGTGATAAAATGATGGCTATTAGGATGATTTAAATGATGAGTAAAAATTTGCGGGAGATTAATCTCCTTCTTCAGATAAAGAGATTGAATTGGATTAGCTGTTTGCAGCTCCCTTTATAACTCTGATTTCAACATCATGTGTTTCAACCTTTTTCTCAATTCTATCTACCTTTTCTTCAAGAGAGACTAACTTTTCATACGTTTGTTTGTATCCATCAAATAACACCTTATGGTTTGTTTCTACTTTATTTTCAAGTAATATTAACCTTTGCTCAAGGCCATCTACTCTTTGCTCAAGTCTGTCTACTTTTTGTTCAAGTCTATCTACTTTTTCCTCAAGTCTGTCTACTTTTTGTTCAACCTTAAACAAATCTTGTTTTGTTGCCATGTTAGATTTCATTTCTTGCATTTCAACATACATTTTTTCTAATAAATTAAAAACCTTGTCATCCATATATAATCACATCTCCTTTTTTTCATTTGGATTTATTATAGCATTTATACCTCATTTTTTGGGCTATTATTTTTGATTGAATGAAAATTATTATATTCTAGTTTCCTCGCTGTTCAAAAAAACTGGGACAAGGTGTCCCCTTGTCCCAGTTGATTCTATTATTAACCTTGTAGCAATTGAAGCACGCCTTGCGGCAATTGGTTTGCTTGTGCAAGCATTGCTTGTGCTGATTGGTTGAGAATGTTGTTCTTTGTGAATTCTGTCATTTCTAATGCCATATCAGCGTCACGGATGCGTGATTCTGAAGCTGATAGGTTTTCATGTGTTACTTGTAAGTTGTTAATTGTATGCTCTAGGCGGTTTTGTGTTGCTCCGAGCTTTGAACGTGTTGCTGAAATTTGATTAATTGCTTGGTCAAATTTAAAAATTGCTTGGTTTGCATCAAAATGCGATAGAACACTTATCTTATCAATACCAAGCTTTACAGTGCTTAATTCAGGTACGTCAATCATTACATTTTGGTTAGTATTGGCACCGATTTGGAATGCTAATGCCTTGTTTGTTAAATCAAAATCAGATTTTCCATCCTTAATATTTGTGCCAAATGTTAATTCAAGTCCTCCATGTTTGATTACACCGTTTGAAGTTGTTAATTCCTTCTCAAATGTTATTGGGATTCCTTTTGCATTTCCACCACTCGCGATTTGTCCATCGGCACCTAATGGATACTTTTCAACAGAAACTTTTATCTTCGTTTCTAATTGCACTTTTGCCTTTCCAGCAGCTGTTATTTGTGAGAAATCAATCATTAATTGTTTGCCATCTACTGTACCTACTTTTTGAATTGGGCCACCAGTATTACTACTAGCACTATCACCAATTAGACCTGCTAAACTACCAATCGAGAATCCGTCTGGATCGAATACTTCGATTGTTGCATTTTTACTAACTACCGTGGATCCTGATAAGGTTTCATCATATTTCGTAACAACGATTGTATATTCTCCTAACTTAAGATCCCTACCAATGGCTTTATCCCCAGCTAACTGAGAGCCCGAACTAGCAATTACATTCGCAGAACTTACCCCAGCACCTGGCTGATTTAATGATTTAACATATGAACCAGATGATGTAGCTCCATTAACTTTAATTGCATATTTACCTGTTACCATGCTAGGGTCAGATACAATTGGAACTCCAACAATTCCTATTTGATTTCCACTTCCCCCGTTGCCTTTGAAGTATTGCGTATCCACCGCACTTGACCCATCTAATAGTTTACGAGTATTAAACTCCGTTTTTGATGCGATACTATCAATTTCTAGTAGTAATTGATCAATTTCCTTTTGTACAGCTTCGCGGTCAAATGTTGTATTTGTATCGTTGGCTGCTTGAACTGCTAGTTCACGCATACGTTGAAGCATCGCGTGTACTTCTGTCATTGCACCCTCTGCTGTTTGCATTAGTGATACGCCGTCTAGTGAGTTGCGTTCTGCTTGTTTTAGACCGCGGATTTGCGAGCGCATTTTTTCAGAGATTGCTAGACCTGCTGCATCATCTGCGGCACGGTTGATGCGTAAGCCTGATGATAGTTTTTCTAAGTTTTTCGAAGTTTGGAATTGGTTTTTGTAAAGGTTACGGTAAGCATTTAATGCTTGAATATTATGGTTAATTTGCATGCTATTTTTCTCCTTTATTATCTTTTTTTAGGGAATTAGTTATCTTCCATTAAGATACTTTTTTCATATGCCATTGCTTTTTGTCTCACTACTGTTGAAGATGAAGATGGCTTGTTCTTCATTGCCTCGTTCCATGTTATTACAATTGGTTCTAATGCTTTTATGACTTCTTCAATAAGCTTTGTATCTTTTTTATAGTTTGCCTCAATTACTTTGTCTGCCATGTAATTATATAAGGCATCTAGCTGGTCGGCGATAATCCCCGCTTCGTAATTTAGACCTGCACCCAAGCGGTGTAATATATCATTTGCTTTTTGAAGCTTCTTGTTGGCGACGACAAAGTCTTTGTTGTTTATATCATCAATCGCTTCTTCTAAATTTGTGAGACATGCTTCATATAGAAGTGCTGTAATTTCTTGAGGTGATTTTTTAAATAGTGCATCTTCTGTTAGTATGCCGGTCACGTATTGTGCACCTCCGTTTTGTTATCTGCTCTTTTTATCGGCATGAAAATTGTAGAGTTTAATAGTTTGTTGAATAGTTTTTTTCCATTTCTTCGATAAGCAACAATATTTCCGCCATTACTTGATAGAGTTGTGGGGGGATGTTATCCCCCAAATCCATGTCTAGTAAATTTTCTACTAACTTTGAATCCTCTTGCATATGGATGTTATTTTTTTTGGCGACTTCGATAATTTGCCGGGCCACATCTCCTTTACCATGGGCAACAACGACTGGCGCTTTGCCTGAACCCTCATCATATTTAATGACGGCTGCTGATGGGCCGTTAATCTCTTTACGTCTTTTTTGATTGTAGTATCTTGAAACAATCATATTTTAAAGTCCATTCCTTTCTCCGTAAAGACTGGTCTCATTTGCATTTGTTGTTCTTCTTTGTTTGTTTTTTCTTGCTGACCGCTTGCTTGTTGGCTATTAATCGGTGTCATTCTCGTAAAATTAATGTTGCCCACGTTGTAGCCGATTTCTTGCAATTTTTCCTTTGTAAAGGCCGCAATTGGCTCCATTTTTTGTTTAAAGCCTGTTTTGTCATTTTTTATTGTAATTGATAGACTACGCTCTGTTGATGAAAGCATGATGCCAACATCGCCAAGTTTTTTTGTTTCAATTAAAAAATATAGGTTGCAGTTTTCCCAATCCACTTGTTGTCCTTCCTTTTTGGAATTGACGAACACTTGTAGATTTTGTGGTTTTTCTCCTAATAATAGTGGCAAGTTGAAAAACATGCTCTGTAATGTGTTGCCTGAATCTGATTTGCTTAAAAGCTGTTGCCCAGTCAAGTTGTTAAGGGCTTGTTCTGCCTGTTGGGCGATTTTTGTTGATGCTTCATCCCCACCAGTTTGAGCAAGCTTCATTAAAACTGCTTTTAAGTTTTGCTGTTGTTCGTGGTTTTGTTGTTGCTCTTGGGCCCCATGACCATGATTGAATTGCGAATTTCCGCCTTTTTGAAACACTAAAGATTTCGCGAGATCACTATCATGATTCAAGCCAAGTGAGCGCACTGTTTCATACATTTGACGGGCAGATGGTTCTTGTCTTACATATGAACGTGCTGTTTCGTCAAATTGGTTTAACATCTGTCGCTGCGCTGATTTTGGTTCTACATTCATGCTTTCCTTTGAAACATAATGCATTACTTTTTGATCGGATGGCTTGAAATTAATTTTGTCCATTAGTGCTTTGATGTCATGAACAATTTTTGCTGCTTCAGCATGATTCCCTTTTGCTAACAGCTTTTTAGCATCTGCTAGCTGAGAGCTAGCTTGCATTAGTTGCTTTTCAGTTTTCATATCCGTAAACAGCATCATATCGCTTTTTAAAATAGCATTATCAAGCTTATTAATCGTTGTTTCTAGTATTTGCTTTGCCTGTGGATAGGCATTTTTCTTATACATATTTGCTAGTCGTTCAATTGTATCTAAGTTTCTAGTAATCTCCCGTTTTAGCTCACGGAAGTCATGGGTAGCTTGGGCAAGCTTTTGGGTAACTTTTGTCACTAGAAGGTTTTTCGACTCTAGCGGTAATGTTTGAAATTGCACATTTTGCTCAAATTGTTTGATTAATGCATCTTGATTTGCCCTTTGTTGGTCTGCTGCTTGTAAAGGCTCAGATTCGGTTCTCGCTAGTTCTTGTTCGACTTCAGTTAGTGCGTTTGTGATTTGCTGGCGTGCACCTAGTTCACGGCCTTTTTCTAACAGTTGTGACGAACGGTCGATTGCGTTTTCGACTTTTTCAACCATTTTTAAATCTAGGTTAGGATTGCTTAATATTTCCTGTCTGATTTGGTTTAGTGCTCTTTCAAGGCTTGGCTCTTTTTGAATTTGTTTTAGTGCTTCTTTGATGAGTTCACTTGGGCCTGTCTTGTTTGTTGCTGTTGGTGACTCTTGTTCTATCATATCCGCAAGGATTTTGCTAAGCTGGTCGTTATTTGTTTGTGCTGATTGTGTTGCTTTTGTCTGACTTTGTTGGTCAGACTGAGTTTTAGATAACGATTCGACTTGCTTCGAATTTTGGGCCTCAGTTTCGATTTGGTTTTGTTCGCTTACGCCTTTGTTTTCCATCTGGTTCTGAGTTTGACTTTGATTTTGGGCAAGATTTGGCGCACGTACCTCAGTCTGTTTTATTACATCTTCAACCTGCTCTAAAATTTTGGCAATTCGCTCGCGACCAGCCTGGTCTAGTTGACTAGCTTGGTTTGCGATTTGTTCAATGGGGCGAATCGCTTCCATATCGATATTTTTGTTATTTGCTATTAGATTACGAACTACCTCAACAGCGCGTTGGATGTTTGCTTCTCGTTGGACTGCTTCTTTTATTTGTTTAATAACTTCGCTTGCTGGTTGATTAGTAGCCTCACTTGCTGGTAGTTGCATCTGCTGACCTTGTTCAACTTTTGACTGTTGTACTTGTTGGCCATGCTCGGCTTTTGGTATTTGCTGCTGTGCTTCAATCTGCCTTAAATCTCTTTCGGCTTGATCTATTGCCCGAATTAAATGGTCTCGACTCATGCCTTCTCTACCGATTTGCTGTAATTGGCGTGCCTCGGTTACCGCTTTTTCTACTCTCTCCGCTACCTCTCGATTTACTTTTGGATTGTTGACTACTTGTTCACGGACTTTGTCAATCACTTTTTGTAAATCAGCTTCTCGTTGGATTTCTTCTTTTACCTGTTTCACCGTTTCGCTCGCTGATTGGTCAGTTGTGCGAACAGCTTGTTGCGTTTGATTTAGTTGTTCCGCTTTACTTTGTTGTTCTGTTGGTCGGCGGTCTTGTTGTGGTTGCATTTGTTGCTCCACTTTTGGTTGTTGTAGCTGTTGACCTTGTTCAGCTTTTGGCTGTTGTTGTGTTGCTTGACCTTGCTCGTTTTTTGTTATTTGCTGTTGCCGTGCCTCGACTTGCTTTAGTTCTTGTTCTGCTTGCTCCAATGCTTGCGTTAAACGCTCACGACCCATTGGTTCTCGGCCATCTTGTTGCAACTGACGGGCTTCCGTTAATGCTTTATCGATTTTCTCCGCTACCTCTTGATTTACTTTCGGGTTGTTGACCACTTGGTCACGGACTTTGTCAATCACTTTTTGTAAATCAGCTTCTCGTTGAATTTCTTCTTTTACTTGTTTCACCGTTTCGCTCGCTGATTGGTCAGTTGTGCGAACAGCTTGTTGCGTTTGATTTGGTTGTTCCGCTTTACTTTGTTGTTCTGTTGGTCGGCGGTCCGGTTGTGGTTGCGGTTGTTGCTCCACTTGTGGTTGTTGCAGCTGTTGGCCTTGTTCAGCTTTTGGCTGTTGTTGTGTTGCTTGACCTTGCTCATTTTTTGTTATTTGCTGTTGCCGTGCCTCGACTTGCTTTAATTCTTGCTCTGCTTGCTCCAATGCTTGCGTTAAACGCTCACGACCCATTGGTTCTCGGCCAACTTGTTGCAACTGACGGGCTTCCGTTAATGCTTTATCGATTTTCTCCGCTATCTCTTGATTTACTTTCGGATTGTTAACCACTTGGTCACGGACTTTGTCAATCACTTTTTGTAAATTCGCTTCTCGTTGGATTTCTTCTTTTACTTGTTTCACCGTTTCGCTCGCTGGCTGCTCCGTTGCTTGGCGACCTTGCTGTTGTTGCGATTGCGGTTGCTGATTTAATTTTAGGTCTTTTACTTGTGTATCCTGCTGCTGTTGATTTTGCTCTGCTTTTGGCTGCGATGCTTGTTGTTGGCGTACCTCAATTTGCTTTAATTCTTGCTCTGCTTGCTCCAATGCTTGCGTTAAACGCTCGCGGCCCATTGTTTCTCGGCCAACTTGTTGCAACTGACGGGCTTCCGTTAATGCTTTATCGATTTTCTCCGCTACCTCTTGATTTACTTTCGGGTTGTTGACCACTTGTTCACGGACTTTGTCAATCACTTTTTGTAAATTCACTTCTCGTTGGATTTCTTCTTTTACTTGTTTCGCCGTTTCGCTCGCCGGCTGCCCCGTTGTTTGGCGACCTTGCTGTTGTTGCGATTGCGGTTGCTGATTTAATTTTAGGTCTTTTACTTGTGTATCCTGCTGCTGTTGATTTTGCTCGGCTTTTGGCTGTGATGCTTGTTGTTGGCGTACCTCAATTTGCTTTAATTCTTGCTCTGCTTGCTTCAATGCTTGCGTTAAACGCTCGCGGCCCATTGTTTCTCGGCCAACTTGTTGCAACTGACGGGCTTCCGTTAATGCTTTATCAATTTTCTCCGCTACCTCTTGATTTACTTTCGGGTTGTTGACCACTTGTTCACGAACTTTTTCAATTGCACGATCCAAATTGGCTTCACGTTGAACTTCTTCTTTTATTTGTTTTACTGTTTCACTTGCTGGTTGGTCGGTTATGCGACTCGCTTGTTGCTGCTGATTTTGTTGCTCCACTTTACCTGGTTGTTGTTCTACTGGTCGGCGTTCCGGCTGTGATTGTGTTTGTTGCTCTACTTTTAGCTGTTGTTGTCCTTGTTCAGCTTTTGACTGTTGACTTTGCTCAACCTTTGGTTGTTGTTGTTGACGAGCCTCGACTTGCTTTAGGTCCTGTTCTGCTTGGTCTAATGCCCGTGCTAAATAATCACGGCCCATACTGTCTTGGCCAATTCGGTGGAGCTGGCGTACAACATTAACTGCTTTTTCAATCTCCTCTGCTACCGCACGGTCTACTTTTGGATTATTGACAACTTGGACGCGAACTTTTTCGATTGCACGCTCCAAATTGGCTTCACGTTGAACTTCCTCTTTTATTTGTTTTACTGTTTCACTTGCTGGTTGGTCGGTTATGCGACTCGCTTGTTGCTGCTGTTGATCTTTCCCTTTTGTTTCAATAGTAGCTAGTTCACTTTCAACAGTATTTAAAGCATTTACTAACGTTTCTTTTCCCACTGTAATGCGTCCTTGCTGTTGCAAGCGACCTGCTTCTTCTACTGCTTGTTTCACTTTTTCAATGACCTCAGCCGGAATTTTTGGATTATCAATGATTTGGCTTTTAACCATTTCTAGCGCACGTTGTAAATTCGGTGTTTTACTTACTTCCTCTTTTATAATTTGGACAATTTCTCTTGGTGTTGCTTCACGTAAAGAAGCTCCATCTACACCTCTATTTTGATTTGCGGTTACCTTCGTATTTTCTTGGCTTTGCTGTTCTTTTTTTACCAATTGCTCTTCCGCATTTTTTAAAGCTTGAATAAGCCGATCTTTTCCAATCGCTTGTAGCTTCTCTGCTTCGGAAGCTGCTTTTTCGACTTTTTGAGCTAATTCTCGGTCGATTGAAGGATTTTTAACGATTTCAGCGCGAACCTTTTCGACAGCTTCTTTTAAATCCGAGGCTTTTTCAACAAATTCCCGATTTTTTTGCAAAAGCTCAGTGAGCTGCTTCGTAGCTGGTGCCGTTTCTGTACTTTGCTTTTCAGCTTTAATTGTTTCAGTAGTTGTTGATGTTACAGATTTCCCATCCGTCCTTGACGTCCGCGGCATACTGTCGGCAACTTCTTGTTTGCTCGTTGTCTGCTCATTTGCCAAATTACGTTGAGCTGGGCGCGTCTCTACCTCTTTTTGCTCATTTTTTACAATGTCAAATTCAGGGTCAATTTCTTTCGCTAAGCCTGTTAAAACCTCGTTCAATGGCTTGCCATGAAGCGCTTCATGAATCGGACGCAAATGTGATTGGGTTACCTCTAATCCTTTATTCACTAAAGCTTTTACCGTATCCATTTTGGCGGCAGGGCTTCCCTCTGCTTTTTCAAAAAAATTACGTAGCTCTTGGACAATTTCTTTCGTTACAGGTGTACCTTTATCCAATAAAATTTGTACGCTTTGTTTTAGTTCAGGTATATCCTTTGCAGTAATTCCAACGCTTTGAAGCGCTTTGGCATCATTGGCAAGTGCCTGTGGCTGTGGTGCCTGCGCTTGTGCCGTAGTTGGCTTCTGGGCATCAGTTGCAATCGTTTTTACAAGGACAGACTGGTCCTTTTGACCGTTTACTTGCACGGTCACTCTATCCTCTTTTGGCACCTGCCCTTCAAATGTTGCTTTTATCTCTTTGCCGCGAATTTGAATAATCGCTTCGGTATCTGATACTCGTTCTTTGATTTGTGCGTTATAGGATTCCCCTTGTTTTAACTCAAGCGGGCGTTCTGTTGTTGATAACTGATTTGTAGAAAACTGATTATAAATCTGCATATTTCTCCACTCCCGTACGATATGCTTGTAGTTTATATATCGGATGAAATCGGCTGTTATTAATGGAGATTTATTACCAAATAGCAGTTTCCGTAGAATTGCGTGGAATTATCAGTAGGTTCAGTCTAAATCTATTGATGGCAGATAATATTTTCGTCCCTTTTTATCACCAGTATATTTGAGATTCATCGAATGAAGAAGATGGTAGGTTATTGCATCTGAGGGTAACTGTAAAAAGTCCTTGATTTGACAATTGCTAGTTAATGACCCGTATAAAAGAACATAGTCTTCTATCGTTTTAAGGTGAGATGATTTGGAGGTAAAAGAACAGTTGTGGCAATTCCATTTACCACGATGATATTTCATAGGAAGCGCAAGGCAATTTTCACAATAGACACCTGCCACAATATCTGAATAATCAATATTATATAGAGGAAATAAATTAGGCTTCTCAGGGGTATGCTGTTTTATTAATTGATTGGAAATTTTGTTCATTTCCTTTATCGTTATTAATTCTTTACTATACTTTTCCTTAAAATAGAAAACTTTTTCGAGAAGTTTAGTACTTCGAACAATGCTATGCAAGTAATCTTTTTTGCTACTAATTATCTTTAAAATTGTACTTTGATTCGTTAGAACGACAATTGATTCAACTGGCATAATCGGCAGTTTTTTCTGTTTTAACCACTCTGTGAATTGAAATTGTTGGTGCTTAACTTGGAGGACGGGATCTTGAATTGCTTTTTCTATTCCTGTTGTAGAGTTTGTCCAAATAACTTGGTCAAAAGCGGGATCTAGTGTAAGGGTACCTGAAATATTTTTTACTTCAATAATTAGATAAAACGAGGTTGCAATGAGTAAAACATCAATCTGAAAGTAGCTTCCTTCTACATTTGCGAGCCTAAGATTATGAAGAATATAGTAATCTTGATTTGGTAAAAACTTAAAAAAATAGTCCAGTGATTGTTCACCTTTGAAGCCTGCTAACCGTTTGGCTAGATCCTCTTGAATCATTTGCCGTTTTATGTGGCTAGCTGGTAACCTGCAATGAATAACTTGAAGATTTTTAATTCTGTGGGTCATTTTAATTTCTTTTTTTATCAAACTCATGGCCTCCTTTTTGATTTTATACTAGTTTACTACTTTGCAATCCCGTTTTCCTGCCTCTTTTGTGAACTTTTACGTAAATATTAGTGTTCATCAAAGATTTCACAACTGTATCTTGCTCCAGGATATGGGTAAATCGAATGTGCAGCACATAGAATTTATGTCTTATCCACAAAAATTAGGTTGTATCCACAAAAAAACGGATTATATCCGCGGAAATCAGGTTATATCCACGGAATTTGAGATATATCCACGAAACCGACGTTATATCCACGAAAACCTCCGCTCTAATTATAAAAGCTCTTCTCCTCACATCGGAAAAGAGCTTAACTAACGTGGAAAAGCAGCGCAAGCTTACTCCTACCCCACCTGCACCCAACCTTTTTTTATTGCTACAACTACAGCTTGGGTGCGGTCGTTTACGTCCATTTTTTGTAAAATATTGCTCACATGATTTTTGACTGTTTTTTCGCTGATATATAAAGCTTCCCCGATACTGCGGTTGCTCCTGCCATCGGCAAGCATTTGCAAAACTTCACATTCACGGCGTGTTAAAATATGTAACGGTTTACGGCATTCGGCAACCTTGTCTCTACCGATCGTTTGTCCTTCACCTCCCTCTACTAAACGGCGATACTCATTCACTAAATTGTGGGTCACTTTTGGATGCAAGTAGGAGCCGCCATCTGCGACTACTTTTACAGCCTCGACGAGAGCGTCTGCATCCATTTCTTTCAACAAATAACCTTGTGCACCTGTTTTAAGAGCATGCATTACATAACTTTCGTCGTCATGAATTGATAGGATTAATACTTTTACATCTGGAAATTTCTTTACTAATCTTGCTGTTGCTTCAACACCGTTTATATGCGGCATATTAATATCCATGACTACAACATCTGGGTGGTGCTCTTCAACAAGCGTAACTGCCTCTTCACCGTCATCACCTTCTGCCACCACTTCAAAATCTTCTTCGAAGTCCAAAATCCGTTTTACACCTTCACGAAACAACTGGTGATCATCAATAATTACAATCGAAGTATTGCCATTCACGTAATATTCCTCCCCAAATTTTCAAAGCCGTAGATTCTAGTATATTCGTATATTTTTATTGTTAAGCTGCGCTAATCCATAACATCACCAATAATTCATATACCGGTATACGTGCTGTCAATTCATTCTATAATATAAATTATAAAGTTGCACGTATACATCAAAAATGCAATTTATCCCGCTTCCTCTTCGTTCAGTAGAGGAACATCAATTATAATCATCGTCCCTTTACCAACCGCTGACTCAAAAACAATCTCACCTTTTAGCAACTCGACACGCTCTTTCATCCCCACTATACCAAATGAAAAATCCTTTTTAGCAGCAAGGTCGAAACCGATTCCATTGTCTCTAATAATTAATTTAGTAGCTGTTCTTCTCATTTCAATTTTGACTTGAATGTCAGTTGCTTCAGAATGCTTTAGCGCATTTTGAACAGCTTCTTGGACAAGCCTGAATAAAGCAACCTCTAAACGTGGAGTTAAGCGCTTTTCTTCACCGATTGAGACAAATTTTATCAATTTATTATTATACTCTGCAGTTGTTGACAAATATTTTTTTAACGTTGGGATTAGCCCTAAGTCATCTAGTGCCATCGGCCTTAAATCGTAGATGATTTTACGAACTTCATATAATGCCGAGCGTACCATCATTCTTAAATCTTTAATTTCTTTAAGACCTTCTTCCATACCACGTTCACGTGAAATTCGTTCGATAAGTTCTGAACGCATCATCACATTGGCAAGCATTTGTGCCGGCCCATCATGAATTTCACGCGACAGCCGTTTTCGCTCTTCTTCCTGAGCTTCAATAATCCGTAGCCCAAATTTTTGTTTTTCCTTCGCGTCAATTAATAATTCATTCATTTGCTGAATGTCGCTGCTTAAATAATTCAAGATAACTGAAATTTGACTAACTAGATTTTCAGCACGTTGAACAGTTTGCTCTATTTTTTTTAAACGAAGCTCAAGCTCATTACGGCGGTCAATAAGCATCTTTTCGTTTTGACGATTAAAAGCAAGATTCATCTGTATGCTATGCGCTTTTTCATAAGCGGTACGAACTTCTTTTTCTGAATATTTTTGGAAATTACTACTAACTTCAGCTAGGCGTTGTCTCGCCATTTTTACTTGTGCATGTAAGCGGTCACCTTTATTAATTGTATCGGTTACTTCCAGCTTCGTTTTCAATAGTTCTTTTGTTAAAATCTCAAATTCCTGGCGCGATTGTTCGCTTATTTCAATAACTTCCTTTTTACTATTAGAAACTGTATGAATCATTGTTTCTAAAATACGATCTAATGCTTTTTCATCAAGTTTTACTAACATTTTTACTCCTCCGAAAAAAGCTATCCAAAATGAAAACTCTCTCACTATAAACTATTCGTATGACCATTTAATTTTTTGTGGGTAAAAATAAAAAATAACAAAATTTGAAGCAAAAAGCATGTCCATTTATAATTAAGATGATTTAGTGTCTTTTCGTCGCTGTTAATCCAATGGAAAGGAGGCAAACGACATGCTTTTCCACTATTATACCGTAAAATCGGCTGGGGAACATGAAATTGTCATTGAAAAGTCGAAATTTGTCGCTCAATTTAAACGAGCCACCACTGAAGAAGAAGCACAGGTGTTCATCCAAGAAATAAAAAAAAAGCATTGGAATGCCACCCATAATTGTTCAGCTTATTTGATCGGTGAACATAATCAAATTCAAAAGGCAAACGATGATGGAGAGCCTAGTGGTACAGCCGGTGTACCGATGCTTGAGGTATTAAAAAAGCGTGATTTAAAAGATACTGTTGTTGTTGTGACCCGTTATTTTGGAGGAATTAAGCTTGGCGCTGGCGGACTTATTCGCGCTTACGGAAAAGCTGTGTCTGAAGGACTTAATACAATCGGTGTTGTCGAAAGACGGCTGATGCGGATTATTCATACAAAAATTGATTATACATGGCTTGGGAAAATTGAAAATGAACTGCGTGCTCATCCAAACTATATTTTAAAAGAAATCCATTATTTAGAGAATGTTGACGTTGAAACCTTTGTTGCTGAGGAGATGAAAGAAAGCTTTGTTGCTTGGATGACGGAACTGACCAATGGACAGACGGAGATTTTCGAAGGCGAGGCAGAGTATTTAGAATCTGACGTATAATTATTTTGTTATTTAATAATAGAAACACGGGTACACTAATGTATATCTACACCTTAAAGGATTCAGTTAAAATAAGGGAGTTTATTATATGGCCGGTTTGAAAAAACGGAAATTTACTAAAGTGTTGCTAATCATCCTGATTCCACTGCTAGCAGTATTTATTGGTATGGCTGCTTATGTCTCCTATTTAGCAAGTACTGCTAAGACTGTCGTTGAAGGCTCACAACATAAATTAGACAGCCGTAAATTTGAAGAAAAATCAGAATTACGTTTGCAAAAGGTGGACCCGCGGGTTGATAATATTTCTATTTTATTTTTAGGAATTGATGATAGTAGTGACCATGTTTTTAGTAAAGCAACTAGAACGGATGCAATGATTCTCGCCACTTTTAATAAAAAAGGTAAATCAGTGAAAATGGTAAGCATCCCAAGAGATTCACGGGTAGAGCTAGTTGGTAGAGGCCGAATGGATAAAATTACCCATGCCCATGCATTCGGCGGCCTTGACATGACTGTCAATACAGTTGAGAAATTATTTGAAATACCTGTTGATTATTATGTCCTACTTAATTTCGATGCATTTATTGATATTATTGATGCCTTGGATGGAATCCAAATTGATGTGCCCTTTGATATTATCGAACAAAACAGCCACCGTGAAAAAAACAAAATTAAAATAAAAAAAGGCTTACAAACTTTGAACGGAGAGCAGGCCCTTGCCTATGCAAGGACGCGAAAATATGACGGTGATGTTGAGCGTGGACAAAGACAACAAGAAATATTAAACGCAATTATAAATCGAGGATTATCAATCAGGTCTGTGACAAAATATGGAGATGTTATTGAAAGTATTGGGGATAATTTAACAACGAATATGTCATTTGACGAAATGCTTGCCTTTCATGATTATGCTTATGCTGGTAAACATATTGATGTTGAGATGTTGACATTAAAGGGAAAGCCGTCACGAATAGAAGGACTTTATTATTATTTGCTTGATGAAACGAATTTGCAGGAAGTAAAAACAAAATTAAAGCAGCACTTGGAATGGGATGGAACAGAAAAGGCAGATGAAAATGAGGAAGGTAAGACTAATTTATAAATGAAATGTATAACGTTATACTAAAGGGACAGTCAATAGTCGAACATTCGACATTGAACTGCCCCTTGTTTTTAGTTGTAAAATTGTACAAATGAATCATAAATCGCTTGTGCCGCTTTTTGCTGAAATTCATCAGATTTTAACAAAGCTTCTTCTTTTGGATTCGACAAAAATGCCATTTCGACTAAAATCGCTGGTATTTCAGTTTCACGAATGACGTGCAAGCTTTTGTCGTTGGAGCCGCGGCTGATTGTGCCAAGCTGTGATGTTAATTTTTTTATCGCAATATCTGATAACTGTTTGCTTTGCTGCCAGCTTGGATTTTTACCTGAATGATAAAAAGTAGTGGTGCCTGATGATGTTTCTTTAAAAGAATCAGAATGGACGCTCACAAAAGCATCTGCATCATTGGCATGGGCTACTTTTACTCGTTCTGCCAGTTCCAAAAACGTATCATTTGATCGCGTTAAAATAACTTCAGCACCCGCATAGCGCAATAAATCAGCTAGTTTTAGAGCTACCGCCAGGTTTACATCCTTTTCCTTCGTACCAGAAGGCCCTTTTGCACCTGGGTCATGGGCACCATGCCCGGCATCAACAACAATTCTCTTTCCAGCCAAGCCACTATTTAATAAAATGATTCTAACGTTGCTTGTAGTGTGGCGAACGACAAAATGATAGCCTGGATTAAAATAAAGACGAATAGTTGAACCATTATACTCTATTCTATTAATTGCTGGATGGGAGTCATTCCATTCATTTACTTGAGCAGCATTTGATGAAATTTCCACACCATTTGGTAGCAATTTATGGGATGTTGTTACAGAACCAATTTTTGACCAAGATAACCAAGTGTGATTGTTATCAATAAAATCTAGTCTAGGCTCCCCAAGAGCTGTAAATGGCTGCTCGTTATTGAGTTTCATTGTTACATAGCTTGTGTTTACATAGCCCCAAATTCCATTATGTTTAATCAAGGCCCATTGTCCGTTCATTTCATAAATGATAACCTCTTGACCTTGAGTAAGCATCCCTACCATTGGAGAATTGACATCAGCGCTTTCACGAATGTTTAAGGTAGTCGCTGTAACGATTCCGTTCATCGTTTCTTTGATTGGACGTATTGAGTCAGCAGCTATATAACCGCTATCGTTATTGTATTCAATCTCCAGCCACTCTTCTGTGTCAAAATCATTTCCACGCGGTTTATCATATACTTTGACTGAATCCCCTTGGGCAAGTTCACCCAGCGTGTCACTTTTTGTTGATGGCCTTTTATATACAGTCGTACCTCCATCAACTTCGATAATTGCTTGTACAGTTGTTGTTACATTATTCCTTGGGGGCACTTCGCCCTTATTAATTGGCGATAAAGGCTCTTCCCTGTCACTATTTACACTTTTTTGTTCAATGATTACTTTTCGTTCCTTTTCATTCCATTGAACATTTGCACCATAGCTTTCCGCAAAAAAGCGAAGCGGTATTACTGTATTATTTTTCACAATAATTGGTGCAGGGGTAATGGATAGTATATCATTGTTAACAAAAACTTTACTTTCGTTAATCGTGAATACAACTCTTTTATTTTGGTCAACTGCCTCCACTTGCTTCGTGTCTGCCAACCACTTTACGTTGATGCCAAGATTCTCGCCAATCCCTCGAAACGGCACTAAAACTCTGCCGTCAATAATCGGTGGCGCAATTGGCAGTTTTAATAATTCACCATTTACATAGACTGAAATTTCCTGCGAGGATGAACTTGCAGCACTTGGGCTTGTTTCTATCATAGTAGCTGCATTAGTTGTTGCGTTAGACGTTTGTGAAATGTTTACTTTGTCTGATCCATCACTCGGTGTATGTACTTGGATGTAGGAATTATGAACAAATCCATTGCCAGCCTTCGATGAAATTTCTAGCCACTCGCCTGTTCGCTTAATAATTTGAACTTCCTCACCATTTTGTAATTTCCCTACAATGTCCCCTTGTGTTGAAGGGGCTATTCTTACGTTTAAATTCCCTTCGACGATTACTTGCCCTATTTCATTTGCGCTTACTAACTTAAGTGGCAGCAACCAAAAAGTCAATAAAACGAGAAAAGAGCAAATACCAAAAGTTATGGGTGACCTTTTTACCATTAGTCTACCTTTCCCCCCTTCTATTCTAGCTTTTTACTATTTTAACTGTAATAGTTTAGTCGCAGAATATCAAGGTAATTTAACCAAATTACAACAATTTGAGACAAATGACCCGATTTTGTCATCGACGTGAAATTTTTGTATTATTTTCCGGGAAATATTGTCGATTTAGCTCAACAACCCAATAACCTTTTTCACGGTTTCGTTGGCTTCTTGCTGTAGAGGAATCGCTTTTTTCTTCAATAATTCTACTTGTTTCTTTTGTTCTGTTAATTGCATCCCGATTAATTTATATAGGTCATCTACAGACCACTCTTCATCAACATGTCCAATTAAAGGTTGTCCGACTTGTTTGATGAAGGAATCAATTTTTGGATCGTATGAAATACCAACCATTGGTGTGTGGGCAATCGCTGCAAATATTAATGCATGAAGTCTCATCCCTATAAGAAGTGATGAATCGCCAATTAATGAAATTTTTTCTTCAATGGAAGCATTATACGGAAAAATAAAAGCGTTATTTTTCATCGCAGCCATGATTTCCCTTGAAAAAGCATCATCATGCTCACCATGCATTGGCAAAAACACAACCTTATAGCCAACCGTACTGCAACGATCTAGCACTTCCACTATTTTTTTTTTAAAATCAGGAAAGCTTGGTGAAGGCCAATCACGAATAGCAACAGTGATAAACGATTCTTCACTTTCACCTACAAGACCTTCTTTTTCCAACCAAGCGTGATTCAAGCCTTTCTTATATTCCATCCCCATAACTGGATCGGGAACTAGCTCAATTTGGCCGCCAACACCAACTGTCCTTAGCAAATCAAATGATTCCTGATCTCTTACAGACAGGAAGTTGGCTTTTGTAACAGCAAATTTCACCAGTTTTCGCGAGATTGATTTTTCAAGTGGCCCAATGCCTTGGGCATATACAAAAAATGGTTTTCGCAAGTAACGGGCAATCATCATAATGCCTGTATAATACGGAACGCTTTTCAACCCTGTTTTGTCTTGGAGCAGGCTACCACCGCCGCTTATTACGCCATCGGCAGCGGCAATAGCTTTAATTACTTGACCAAGCTTCCAGCGGTTGACCGCGTCGACCCCATACGTTTTTTTCGTATATTCGGGATTATTCGATAAAACCGTTATCTCTATATCACGTTTTTCCGTCCGAAGTGCCTCGATGATGGCCTGCAAAATCGCCTCATCACCGACATTATGAAATCCATAATAGCCTGACAATACCACTCTCATATTATAACCTCGCTTGACTTTACAATTTTTCCTCGACATTTCAGTTTATTTCACATATTTTGGTGCTAATTCCGTTACAATCTTTCTTGAATCTTCGACCAATATTTTTTTCCAAGCCTATATACGAAAATGAATAGTAGACCAAGCAACGCACCGAATACGAAACCATAAACAGTTCGCAATAATGAAATGTAAATCGGAATATGCAAATGTGTAAACGTATTAACCGTTGATAAAAAACCAATCGCACCGCCGGCTAATAAATATCTGCCAATTCGCTGTTCCCAGCCCTTGCCTTTATAAATGATATACATTGCTAAAACAAGGATTGGATAACCAATTAAAAATTCTTTCGTGCGCGGACGAACGAATAATATGTCCTCTAGTTTTTGGCGTAACATCAACTCAGTGCCAGATACTATTTCTCCAGCATCGTTTCCAGAGCGCATAACTAAAATGGCTAATCCAACACCGATTACAGCAACGATAACGAAATAGTAGTTACGAACGACCGTCATTGCCAGTTCTTTTACATGATTACGAATAACATGCAGGAACGTCAATGCAATCGGCAACATAAATAACAGCTTAACACCTTTAAATTCATCTACTTTTACAAGGAATAAGTTGCCATACAATAATGCCATTACAAACCAGGCACCTATCATCGCTATGAATGCTCCTTTTAAAAACTTGAGCACAATTTCTTTTTTACTATTAATAAATTCTCCGCAAATGGCCGCCCATGTTGCCGCCACAATTGAAATAGCTAGTGCTGCAGCCTGTAAAAATAATGTGGCACCAGTAACAATATAACCTGCAGCAACGACTAACATTCCCGCAACCGTTAGTAATGCAATTTTCTCTGAAACCATCAAAGCCGCAAGTCCAATAAAAGCAGCCACACCAATAAACGCTGCAATCGTCATCCATTTAGCTGGACTTAAAATATCGAACGATTGAGCAACACCTATCTTATACTTGTCTGCCATTTGCTTCTGTATCGCTTCAATGCCTTGAATAGCTACATCAAACGATTGCTGGGCTGTAATCGTTTCTTCTTCTAATTTTTTAATATCCGCAATATGAATATATAGACCGCGAATATTCCGTTCTTTAACTGCACGAGTGGCGCGATCTGTATAATCTGCTCTTCCATCAAAAAAGTCGATGCTATGCAAGCGGACAATTTTATTTACGAACTCCCTTGCGTACGTTTCCTCGCCCTTCTGCTTAGCAAACTCAATGGTCATCAGGACAAAACCTTCATTTTTCAGCCTTAATGCATAGTTTTTATCATCTTCTAAATCTAAATCTGGGTGTGGTGAGAAACCAAGCATTTCGTTGCCCGTAAAAATAATTTTATGTCCGCCGAATTTGTCTTGGAGCTCCTTCATTTGGTCTAAAACAAATTCATTATCTTCATTTATATTATTGCCAATTCGAAAAACAGGATCAAAGCCATAGGATACATATTCAGCAACGAGGTCTTCATCAAATCCTATCGGTCTTGTTAATATCGGATTCGGTACAGAGCCCATGCCGCGTGCAAGTTCCTCTTTACTTAGTCCTTTTATAAAATAGACAGATTCCCCTTTAAGCACTGGTAAATCAGTCACTTTTTCAATCCGATTACCAAATGATTTTACAATCGCATCTTCCCAACGATTTTCTAAATCATTACGAAGTAAAATATAGAGACCGTTATCTCTTGCGTACAAGAGCTCTTCACGTGTAGCCTCATCTTTATTTTGGACCATTGCTAACAAGTCATTTCTTGTTAGCGTCATAACTTGTCCTTTTTTCTCAAGGTCTTGAATGCCTGTAGGTTGAATCGAAATCCCGCGCACCCCATTTTCATACAAAGAGGTAAGAATTTCCTTTGTATCAAGACCACGATCAGCAAGCTCACGGATTTCCTCAACTGGAACTATCATTTCATATGTATCATTTTTCCATTCAACTTTGGCACGATTATAAATGAGTGGTGCTGTTAACAATATCGAAAGTACGACGATAGCCATTAATACTTTTTTCAAAAGTTCTACATCCCTTCGGTCTAATTTTAATTAAAATCGGTCTAGCAGTCCCCTCGTCCCACTTTCATATTAGTACAACGAAAAGGGAAAGCTAAGCAGCTCTCCCCCTTTCTATTCTAGTGCAGTTATGCAGACCTTTTTCCATTTGCTACAATCTTTCTAAAAAAGTTAAGCATCGGCTTGTAATTCTCCGAAACAAGCCCGACCCGCTCAGCCACAAGCTGAACCGTTAACAATACGACCGCAATAATCAATGTCGCTACCCATAACGTTGAATGGGAAAGCATCACTGCAGCGATTCCGAAAAAAGCACTCATGGCATAGATTATTAATACCGTTTTTCGGTGCGAAAACCCTAATCTCAATAAACAATGATGCAAATGTGACTTATCAGGTGCAGATAGCGGTTTTTTATTAACAATACGGCGAATAATCGCAAACAATGTGTCAGAAATTGGTACACCAAGAATGATGATTGGCAAAATTAATGAGTATACCGCAATGCTCTTAAAGCCGAGAATCGAAATGACAGAAATCATGAATCCTAGTAAAAGTGCACCTGTATCACCCATAAAAATCTTCGCAGGGTGAAAATTATATATCAAAAATCCTAACGTGCTTCCCAATAAAATTAAGCCTAGAGTAGCAGCAAATGCATCCCCCATGAACATCGCCATTGCTGAAATTGTAATTAAGACAATCGAAGAAACACCTGCAGCAAGTCCATCCAATCCATCAATTAAATTAATCGCATTTGTAATTCCCACAATCCAAAGCAATGTAAACGGAATGCTGAAATAGCCTAAATTAATCGATACATCGAATGGTAAATTAATACTTGAAACCTGAACTCCGGCATAAATCACTACTCCAGCCGCCAAAATTTGTCCAAACAATTTTACTTTTGGTGAAATTTCAAAGCGGTCATCAAAAATCCCAGTAATCACAATGATTGTTGCACCAAGAATGATGGGCCACATTGCGATATCATCATCGACGGGCTTTGCAATTGCAAACCCTATTAACATACTAATGTAAATCGCCAAACCGCCTAAGCGCGGCATAATTTTTTGATGAACCTTGCGGTGATTCGGCTTATCAACAGCACCGATATATATTGCTAATTTTTTCACTAGAGGTGTTAAAGCAATTGAAGCTAGAAAGCATATCATTGCCGTAATCAATAACATCATATTTGCACTCCCCAGATTATTTTATCTCTACTACATTCTCTCTATTTTTACAAAATCATTCTTTATTCCCTATTTATAGTTCTTCTTCTAGCATACAAAACAAATTATACCACAAGTCAATAGGGTGGGTAAGTTTTTTTGTAACAAATATTACAATTTTACGTTTTTCGTTATTATAGATTATCTCATTTTTGCCGTTGTAATTTGTGAAGATAGCGGCCAATTATTGGAAGTGACTGCAATTCCTCTCTACTAAAGCCTTTTCCAACGATTACAAGCACTGCATAAACGACCGCGCCAATTGGAATGATAACGATTAAATAAAGCAATGCTTCAAGCCTTGACCAGTCCTGAACTGTAAAATAAAACATCGGCGCAAAAACTACCAGACCCATTATAATACTTGCTCCAACAAATACAAGCGTTTCTTTTCGCCAAATGTTGTAATTTGTCGTTTGAAAAATAAACCAAATATTCAAGAGAGTTAGTAGAACATAAATTAGCAAAGTTGCATAAGCTGCTCCCATAATTCCTGATTGCGACACAAATAGGAAGTTGAATATACCTTTTAAGACCGCACCGCCAACAATAATCCAAGCAGCCAGCTTAGAGCGATTTAAACCTTGCAAAATTCCTGTTGTTAAAATGGTAAGCGATGAAAAAACTGAACTCAGGTTGATGATTGCGACAACATCGCTGCCTTGAAAATCCATGAACAGCGCCCTATTAATTGGCATCGTTAAAGCGAGTAGACCAAGCGCCGCTGGCCATGAAACTAAATGGGCGTATTTTAACGACCTTACAATATATGAATTAGCAAGCTCTATGTCATTTTGCGCCATCGTTTTCGTAATCATAGGTATTAAAGGTAAAATAACCGCACTCGAAAAAACCGAGGCAATCCCTACTAGCGATAAACCACGGCGGTATATTCCTAATTGTTGTTGAACATCGGCAGTATCAGCCCCCACCCACGCAAGACCATGCGGAATTGTCACTGAATCGACAAGGTTTAAAAGCGCCATTGTTAATGACCCAATCGCAATCGGGATTGAAAGCGCCAAAATTCTCCTTGCCCACTGCCTAAATATATTCACTGAAAAAGATTTCATTCCAGCGGGACGGGCTTTGAACCTCATGAACAAGACGCGTAAATATAAGAGCGAAAACAGCGCCCCGATTGACGACCCGACCATAACACCACCGGCAATCGTTTCATTCGATTTTCCTTGTTTTACTAAGAAATAAGCAACACCAAGGATAAGAGCCACTCTTACAAATTGTTCAATAACCTGAGAAACCGCTGTTGGCTTCATATCTTCAAAGCCCTGGAAAAAGCCGCGGTAAACAGCCATATAAGGTGCTACCAAGAGTGTAAATGAAACAATCAAAACGGAAGGACGCGTGAATTCCCCGCCAAGCATGATTGAGATTGGTTTTGAAAAAACAAACATGATCGTAAAGCTACAAATTCCAAATATGATTGCGAGTATGCTTGCTGAATGAAAAATATCAGCGATTTCGTTTTCGCGATTTGCACCGCGTGCTTCAGAAATTAGTTTTGAAATCGCGATTGGAATCCCGGCAACCGATAAAATTAAAGCAATCATATAGACCGGGTATACAAGCCCAAAAATCCCAAGCACTTTATCTCCAGCAATATTTTGCAATGGTATTTGAAAAATACTGCCGATAAATTTGGAAAGTATCGTTGCTATTGTAATGATGAGTGTTCCTTTTAAAAATGAAGATTGAGCCATGCTTTATTAGCTCCTACCTGTTAATTTTTGTCCAACTACTTTAAGTGCAAAATGGGGCAAAGCTAGCATTCGCCGCCATCTTGAAGGCTGCTTAAGGAGACGGTAAAACCATTCCAAGTTTAACTTTTGCCAAATTTCAGGGGCTCGCTTTACTGTACCCGCGAGCACATCAAATGACCCGCCAACACCAATAAAAACACCTTTTTCTACTTCATCAAGATGCTCTGCAATCCACTTTTCCTGTCTCGGAACTCCTAAGGCAACTAAAATGAGGTCTGGCTTCGTTGCTTTTATTTCATTAATAATAGCTGGGTCTTCCCATTTAAAAAATCCGTGATGGTAGCCAGCCAGTTGCAGATTTGGATATTCTTTTCTTATTGTTTCGACTGCCTTTTCAATTGTTTCTTCTTGGGCGCCTAGCATGTAGAGCTTTAGCTTCTGTTCATTTAAAACCGAGAGTAATTGACGCATTAAATCATAACCTGCAACCCGCTCCGGCAGCGGCTTTCCTAAAATTTGCGCTCCTTTTACTACACCGATGCCATCGGCTGTCACATAATGCGCTTTGTCGACATATTGCTTGTACGCTCGATCATCCTGTGTATTCATCACGATTTCCGGATTGGCGGTGACAACAAAGCACTTTTGTTTGTTGAGCATACGCTCTGTTAAGCGCGCTACCATATCTTTCATAGTTGTATGTATAAAATTCACACCTAATATTGAGACGAATTTATCTTCCAAATTGTTTCACCAACTTATTTTATTTTCGTTCGCTAAATAGACGATTCGATATAATTCTACATTGAACTATATCAAAATGAACGGTAAAATGAAATATTTTAAATGGACAGACTAACGAAATGCATTTCTTAATTTAAAAATACTGTATTTTCGCTAATACGTTTTGTAACAGCAATGTAACCAACTGGATTCCAGTACAAAATCACACTTATTGTCCGATGGAAATACTATTTTGTCCAAGAGAAGCCCTTTATTGTCCAGAAAAAAATTATATTGTCCGGATAAGAACGTTTATTGTCCGATTGCCACTTAATGGTAAATTATGCTATATAATGAAAATTACTTTTACAAAAAACATGTTCACAAACAAGAATCCCTCCACAAACAATGTTTCTGTAGAGGGATTCTTCCGAAATTAGTCTGATAAAAATTTACATCGCCCGCTTGCCCACTATTCCGCCGTGAATTTAATGACACGTTCCATGAACGATGAAAATTCCGCACGGGTTGTTGGCTTGGACGGTTTGAAGCTGCCATCTTCATAGCCGCCTGTAATTTTATTAGCAAGAAGGGCATCAATTGCTGTGGCTGCCCAGTGATTTGCTTTTACATCTGTAAATGTTTTGTCTGCTGCACCTTCCAATTTATAGGCGCGGGTCAAAATGACAGCCATCTCAGCTCTAGTCAGCTTTGCATCCGGCGCGAACTTTCCTACTTGTTGGCCATTAATAATGCCTGCCTCTGAAACAGCTTTAATGGCATTATAAGCATAATGTGACTTTTTCACATCATTAAATAGAAACGGCAGGTCGCTTGCTTCGGTTAACTTGAATTCTCGGGCAATCATCGCAGCTGCCATTGCTCTTGTAATTTCGGCACTCGGTCTAAATGTTCCATCTTCATACCCATTGATAATGCCTCTGTCACTTAAAAAGGCGATTGACTTGTAAGCCCAATGATTATTTGAAATATCCTTAAAGGAAACCGTTTGGCTTGAGTTATTTCCATTTTCAGCAGATCCAGCAGGGGGTACTGCTCCTGTTCCACCGTTATTTCCAGCATTCCCTGCGGCTGGCGAATGATTGCTTACATATGCAGATTGCAATCCATCAAAATAAATGGCACCTTTGTTTTGTTTTTCTTTTACCGTTTCGGCAACATAGATGCGATCAAATTTCAACGGAAGCTGTAAGCCTGCTGGCACTTGGGCGCGCACGTATTGCCAGCCAGTCCATGTTAAACCATTTTCTTCTGTAAAATTAATCGTTTGCTGTTTTCCTGCGCCATCAATAATATGGGCGCGAAGCCAATGTCCTGCTCCATCACCTTTTACCCATACACCTAACTCTTTAGGGTAGCCTTGCAATTCAATTGGCGTCTTTGCTTTTGCATAGGCAACTTTAATTCCCTCTTCCGCTGTTGTAAAATCATAATTTAATTTTAATGAATTTTTACCTTCTTGAACATCACCGCTGCCTGATGCCAGTTCTACAGATGCATTCGCTTTAGCTTGTTCAGCAGTCCAATTTGCCAATGATTCAAAGCCGTCAATAAATACAGGGTCCACGCCTACTTTTACAGGAATCGATGCTTTGTTATTTTCAAATGTTGCGATAATATTTCCTGCTGCTTTTTCCGTACCGGCCGTAAACTTACCATCAGCTGTGATTGTACCGATATTTCCATCCACAGACCACTTAATTACAGAGCGATCAAAAACGATTGGCTCACCGCCGTTATAAATGGCGTTTGCTGTCAGTTGGATTGATTCGTTCGTGCCAATCACGACTGATTTCGGTTCGATTTCAATTTTGTCTATTTTGTCGATTACTGTTACAGGCACCTCACCATAAGCGCCATTATAGCTGGCAAGAATTTTTCCGGTACCGGCATTTCCAGCAGTAAAGGTCATGCCATTTATTGTGCCAACATTGCCCTCAGCAGCTAGTGTAATATCACTAGCATTAACTTTGACTGGGTTAAAATATTGATCAAGCGCATATTGAAGGTTCAATTGGACTGGTGTTCCTTTTAAAATTTTTCCGTTTGGTATTGAAAGTTTAAGAGTTTTAGGATCACTTGTTGGTGCTGAGCTAATCACTTGAAAAATTGATGAGACTTTGCGTTCGACCCCTTCAGAGGGCTTATTCACAAGTGTCGGCTGTACATTTCCAAGCGCGCGGACGGTCATTGCCGTTGAGCCGCCGCCATCAAGATTGATAGCATTATAAGCACCTAGTGAAATTAAATAGTCTGCAAGCTCCCGTAATGTCGCTCCATTACTATGTCCGTTTTGTCTACCGTCAACGGTTACTAAAAAGACTTTGTCCCCTGTCTGATTTGTAGCAATCGCTGTTCGTGGTTGCAGACTTTTTGCAAACGATTGATTTTCATCCATTGATATTGATACTTGTCCATTTTTTACTAACAACGGGCCTGTTCCAATCACATATTGAGCATCCTGCCAAACATCCCCTAATGAATACTGAAAATCTATCATATCGCCAACTTGAACATTTTTTAATCTCTCGCTCCATTCTGGTCCATGCGCGGAAATTACAAAGCCATCGTATGGAATGGCAGCATTTCCACCTTCTCCGAATCTGGAAATCTGTGAAACTGTACCAGTCATCGTTTGCCCAACATAAAGCTCCGTCGGTATTGGCATTACATTTGAAACGACAATCTCAGTTCCCCATTCGTTTGTGCCAGTTGTTTGCTTTGGAGACTTATATAAATGAATAGCGTTTTCCCCACGCTCGCCGTTGATTTTACTAATGTTTATTGAATTTCCAGCAATATTAGCAACCACATCTAATTTATAACGGTCAATGACGGCCTTGCCATAACGGTTAATCCCAAAGGCAATCGGTTCGTTCGTTGGGCTTGTTGGCCCTTTAGTACCTGCAATCCCAATATTAATTAATTTATTATTCTCGGCAATTAGGTTAACAGGCATTTTTCCTGCCATATCAAAAAAGCCCGCATTCGCAGCACCAATGACAAAATGCCCTTCATAATTATTTTGCACCGCACGGTTAGAAACAGTTGTAACAGCTGTTAACGGATTTGGCAAACTGACTTCTAATGAAGTAAATGGGTCATTCAAATCAATGTTTAGTAGATTAACAGCCCTTTCGTAGCTTCCATTATACTTTTGTTCAGTATACGTAACGCCAGGCGAAACTTGTGTACTTTCTTCACCTATCTTCGTTCCAAAGGCAAAAACCGTGCTGCCAAAGCTCTGGAATACTAGCAAAATCGACAATAAGATAGCAATCGTGTTGCGTTTTAATCGTATCATTACATTCTCTCCCTTATTGGGACTAGGAACATGTCCCGTGCCCTAATATTTAAGCCAATAAACAACAAACTTCGCCCATTCTGTAAGAACGATTTGCTGTTTTTCGGAATCCTTCCACCAATCTTTTAAACTATCAATTCGTTCATCAGGAGCATTGGCGTATGTGAGCTTAATAGTAGTGCCTGCAAAAACTTTGTCGAAAACAAATTTGCTTCTTTTTGAATGCCAATCAGTTGTTACGATAATAGCAGATTGATAGTTTTTTTCGAGCATCAGTTTTTTAGAGTATAACGCATTTTCATAGGTACTTCTTGAGTCAGTTTCTTCCATGATTGCATCTAGAGGCACCCCTAGTTCCAATGCCAACGCTGTCATTTCCTCAACAGCCTTTGTCCGCCACGAAAGATCTGTGCCATCGGAAAAAATTAATGCATCCGCCAAGCCTTGATTGTAAAGTTCAACAGCCCTTTTCGTACGTTCCCCTTTGATTTCCCCACCAAGAACGATAATGACATCACTTTTTTTCGCTGTCTCATCAGCAATTAAAAAATCCGCCATGTATTGCAACAACGGATTTTTTGCAATGAAACCTATTATTATGAAGAACAATAAAACGATTGAAAAAAATTTTAACTTCCTCATTTACTTTGCGCCTACTGATTTCATTAGCAATATAATTTCTTCCACCATTTCCTTCGGATTATTAATGATTGATTTTTCTCCTTTTATGTAAACAGATTGAAGAATTGCTAGAAGATCGTCTTCATTTAATTTACTAACCTTCGAATCACTCATTATGTATATCACCTTCAATTCTATTACTTTTACTACTATATATATCGACAAAATCTAATCATTTTTGTCCGTTCTATTATAACATGTATGTAAAATTCTGTCTTGTTTTTGAGAAGTGTGGCACTATACTATCAAGCTACGATATTGTAGCGCGTACCACAATATAAAATTTTATATTATAATGGTTAGATAAACTTAATGTATGGACTGTTTATGTTAAAAATTGGTGGTGTCTCATTTTATGTTAGTAAACGAAATTTCAAAAGAAAAAATTACATATTGTATCGAGAATCTTCAAAATATGTTTAATCCTAAAGTTGAACACGACTATAGAATGTTGAAACGGGGTCTTAGCTTATATAGGGATGGTGCTGTTTTTAATGCTGTTGTTGGTGGTGAAACGGTAAAAGCCAATGTTCTTGATGACAGATGCACTTATGATATAGAACTTGAGTTAGATTTTATGGAAATAAGCTTTTGTAGCTGCCAAAAAGAGGATGAGGTTTTTTGCGTGCATAAGCTTGCCACATTATTTTATTTATTTTCATTGTTCGACAGTCCCGGTGAATTTTTTAATAACTGGAAAGCGGGTTATAAATATACACCACTCGAAAAAAAACAACCCACGCCGAAAAAATCAATTTTTGAAGCGCCGAAAGAGAAGGAGCGGTTGTATCAAGAGGATTCACTTGAAAGCTGGCTTACCTATTTTAATGAAAAATATGTTCAGTTCACAAAAAAAAGGGAAGCGCGAATGGCGCTCTATTGGACCCATCCCCGTAATAACAATATTGCAGAAGATCTTTATGAAACATACTACCCAAGCCTAATGGATACGCCTTTGCCTTCATCAGCTTTTGGTGAACTATTATTTCATATTCATGCGGCAATTACAGTTTTCGAAAAAATACTAGAGGCTGCCCAAGTAAGTTATGCTTCTATGTATTCAAATCATTATACCGGGAAATATGTGAATGAAATTATTTCTGATATCGTTGAGCTTGCATACAAATTAAGAAAAAGCACGTTCAAGCACACAGCTAAAGACGAAAAAGTTCTAAGCGAAACACCACAGCGGATGATGGATATTTTGCTCATGTCTAAAGATTTTCAATATGACCGCTTTTACCTTTTTCAAATTGTTACTACAAATTTAATTGATAAAAAAGAAGTGATTGATAAACTTGTCCAAAAATTCTTAGCCCGCTACAAACAGGAAGAAAAATTGAAGCAAACGGGAAAAGTGAATTTTTCATCAGAATGCCGATTGGCACTTGCACATTTTGATTTCATGCTCGAAAAAGATAAAGAGGCGATGGAACGTCTTGCTGAAGGAGCAGCAAACGAGGTTTACTACCATACAACATGGTTTAAAACGTTGGCGCAAAATAAAATATGGACTCGCTTTGAATTATGGCTTCCTTTTATCGAGGAAAAGATGAGCGCTTTTATTCAACAGTATGGTGAACAGAATCTAAAACAGCAGTTAACAACGTTCTACTTATTTTTTATAAAAGAATATGCAAGCGAAAAAGGTGCTGGAGAGATTTTCATTAATACTTTGCATAAATGGCTCCCATACAGCCATGTTGACTTCTGTGAATATTTATTGGAGAAAAAGGAATTCAAAAAATGGGCTGAGCTCCAGCTTTTCACTAACATGCCGATTGAAAATTTGGACCGGGAGCTGTTAAAGGAAATCGAGAGCGAAGACCGCACTTCCCTTCTTCCGCTTTATCACAATGCCGTTGAAAGGGCAATTGCGTTGAAAAGCCGCGATGCCTACAAGCAGGCAGTAAAATATTTACGAAAGCTACGCACTCATTACAAGGCATTAAAAAAAGAAGACTTATGGAACAACTATATTCATGCGCTTTCAACAAAATATAAAAGATTAAGAGCCTTTCAAGAGGAATTGCGAAAAGGGAAAGGAAAATTAATCAATGATTAAAAAACAACTTCAATACGAAATTCAGATTGACTATATAGGTTCAAAACAATTTTATTTAACCGCTAAACATTTGCAGCAAAAACAACGCTTAATACCACTTGCAAATTGGCGGCCACTCTTTTTTTCTTGGCATTCTGAAAGCTATTTTGGAACGAGCTTTCCTGAGATGAACGAAGGGGTTTTGTTGTCTTCATTTGAAACACTGCAATTCTTCTCGGAGCCTGGGCATTCCTGTTCACTTTTTTCTTTTACATGCAGCGAACGCGTGAAATGGCTACAAAAATGCGCACCTATTATTATGAAGGAAATTCATGAGGAGCGTTTTTTACCAGACTTTGAACAGTGGAGGACTGGTACGTTCGGTTGGAAACTAATGATGGGACTTGATGCACTTTCGCCTTCGGAAGAGCCCTCCCTGTTTACGTATGAGTTTATTCGTGAATGGGTTTCAGATGCAATCATGGCATTCGTTGAGCACGATGAGAAGTTGGGTGCACATTGGGCTGATATTATTACAAAAAATCCGCAGTTATTGAAGGAAGGGGCTGGCTTAGATGAAGCAACCGGCTTTTTCAATGAAGAAGCGTGGTTAGAACGAATTGGCTGGATTGAAGATCAAACACCATTTACCGTTGCATTAAGATTGAGCGAGCCTGATGATGTGCTGTTGGATGGCTCGAATGAACAGCAAGACGATAATGCATGGACATTAGATATCGTTTTACGTGACAAAATTAAAACAAATCATTGGCTTGTCTGGAAAGGCAAAGAAACTGCAAACGAAGTTCCTATCGAATGGCAGGACTTCCTTGATAAAATCGACAGGAACAAGGAGTTATGGTTTCACATCGTTCCTTGGTTACAATCATCCAGCACTGAAAATGAACATGATATTATTTATACGCTTCAAGAGGCGGAAGCTTGGGTATTTTTAACCGAAGCTAGCATCGCGCTTGCCGAAGCAGGGGTTGAAGTCCTTCTTCCTTCATGGTGGCAGGAAATTCGGGCGATGAATCCGAAGTTAAAAATTCAACTGCGCTCTTCGGTTGGGTCGTCTCAACAATCACTTTTAAGTTTCCAAGCGATAAGTGATTTTGACTGGAAATTCGCAACAGGAAATGCCGAATTAAATGAGGAAGAATTCTTACAATTAGTTGAACAAAATCGACGCTTAGTCAAAGTGAACGGGAAGTGGATGAAGCTAGACCCTGCATTTATTAAACAAGTTAAAGATATTATGGGCCGCGTCAAAAAAGAAGGGCTTTCGTTCCAAGACATCCTTGCACGGGACTTCACTGCAACTGGTGGTACAGCCGAACAAGAGAACCCAGAGCTTGATAACCCACTATCGCAAATTCAAATTGGACTAAACACCCATTTAGAAAAATTACTATTTCACTTGCATAACATACCATCCATTCCTTCTATAAGAATACCAAAAAGCTTGCATGGTGAATTGCGCGCTTATCAAAAGCAAGGCGTGGAATGGCTTGTATTCCTGCGAAAATTCGGATTTGGCGCCTGTCTTGCCGACGATATGGGGTTAGGCAAAACAGTACAGATGATTACTTATTTCTTATATATAAAAAGACATGAAAAACTAGCAATGCCGGCGCTAATTATTTGTCCAACTTCTGTCTTGGGAAACTGGCAAAGAGAATTGCAAAAATTTGCTCCTTCGCTGAAAGTTCATCTTCACTACGGTAGTTCAAGAAAGAAGAGTGAAGAATTAGCTCGTTTAGTTCAAGACTTTGATATTATTTTAACGACTTATGCGTTATCAGCTATTGATGAAGATGATTTAAAAGCAATTTCTTGGAGCACGATTTGCCTTGATGAAGCACAAAATATTAAAAATGCTTTCACGAAGCAGTCGAAAGCAATCCGGAACTTTTCTGGCCAACATCATATCGCTCTAACTGGAACGCCAATTGAAAATCGGCTGACAGAGCTTTGGACCATCTTTGATTTTATGAACAAAGGTTATTTCGGAAGCCTTACCTCTTTCTCAAAGCGATATGTGACGCCAATTGAGAAAAACAAAGATGAACAGCGTATTAAACAAGTGCAGCAGCTTGTGAAACCATTTTTACTTCGGCGTACGAAAAAAGATGAAAGCGTCAGCTTAAATCTACCAGATAAACTAGAGCAAAAGGAATACATCCCACTTACAGTTGAACAGGCCTCACTCTACGAGCAGCTTGTTCAGGATACGTTCAGCAAAATTGAAAAGCTGTCTGGTATGGAGAGGCGCGGCCTTATTTTATCGATGTTGACAAAACTGAAGCAAATTTGCAACCATCCGGCTCTCTACTTAAAAGATGACTTTTCAGATTCGGAAATGGCGATCATTGAACAGTCTAATAAAATGGAAAAGCTTGTAGAGCTGATTGAAAATATTTTAGCTCAGGGTGAAAGTAGTTTAATCTTTACGCAATACATCGGAATGGGTAAATTAATTCAACATGTAATCAATCGGCATTTTGGGGAAACAGTTCATTTTCTGCAAGGCAGTTTAAGAAAACAGGAACGGGATACGATCATTGATTCCTTCCAAGAAGGAAAACAAAAGCTGCTTATTTTATCATTAAAAACGGGTGGAACAGGATTGAATTTGACGGCTGCCAATCATGTCATCCATTATGACCGTTGGTGGAATCCTGCCGTTGAAAATCAAGCTACTGACCGTGCATACCGAATCGGTCAAAAACGGTTTGTCCATGTTCACAAGCTCATAACAACAGGAACATTGGAAGAAAAAATTGATGAAATGATTGAAAAAAAGAAATCATTAAGCGATGAAATTATTTCCGGCGAAAACTGGATTACCGAACTTTCAACAGACGAGCTCCGCGATTTATTTACACTTCGGAAGAGTTGGAGTGAATAAAGAGAGTGGGTATGGATTTTTGTTTACTGAAAATCCATACTCTTATTTTTTGCACAAAATTTATCCATCCACCTTTTCAGCCACGGGAGCTTGGTTCATATTATTTTTCAATGTAATAAACCTTACTCTGTCAGCGACAACTTCAGTTACATAAATCCGCTTTCCTTCGTTATTATCATAATACCTTGATTGGAGGCGGCCTATTATGCCGATTAATGACCCTTTTAAACAATAATTTGCTAGATTTTCTGCTGATTTGCGCCAAATATGACAATTTACAAAGTCCGTATCATACTCCCCCTTCGCGTTTTTAAAATTACGATTTACAGCAATTGTAAACTTCGCGACTGCAATTCCGTCAGCAGTATAACGCAATTCTGGATCCTTTGTTATTCTGCCAACTAATGTTACTTGGTTAATCATAGCTCATCACGCCTTCACATTTATTTTATTAAAGTAGAGATTTGGGGATGTTCTTTCTTTGAACCTCATCCTCATCAAAATAAAGAATCGCGGGCATTGATTCTTATATTGGGGGGCTACAACATTTTGTAAGAATAAGAAAGAAAGACCATATAGAGGCTTTTCTTACTACTAAAATACAAACTTATTCAATTTCATGCAAATCGGCAAAATTAAAAATCCCGAACAAAAACGCTCTCGGATTTTTTAAATTGTCCTAAAGTAATTTTGAAAATCTTAAGTGAAAATTAATAAAAAAATGCTCTTTACCTAATTTTAAATTTTTTTCAAACAAACAATACGGTTGATTGGACACCGATAAAAAATTGTTGCAACGTGTTATAATAATGATTAGACTAGATTGTACACTAAAGGAGGACGATGCTTTGAAATCATTCCGACTTTGCAAGTTAATGGTTTTCGTTGAAGAGCATAATCAAATGACTAAGCATGAAATTCCACTAAACGATGGATTAATCATTAATAAAGAAAATACGGATGACCATTGGTTAATTGAGGGACTTATTCAAAAAGATCTTTTTCAATTTTTCAATACTTTACAAGCTAACAATGAACTCATGATTGCCGAGGCAACCATTACGAGCATAGATAATCCTCCGGTATCTTTTGTTGCCAAAGTAAGTGAAATTAAATTTTTAAAGGATCAGCTCCAGCTTCTTTTAGACAGTAAAAGGCTCATCCGAAAAGACACTATCTCTGAAATTATTCTTAAAGATTTAATTAACAAAGGACTATCAGGAGAACAATTATTAAACGAATTTAAACGAATAAAAAAAGAACGTGGAAATGAGTTCCAATTAATCGTTGAAAATGACATAAAAATAATGAAGGAAAAGAATATTTTTTGATATTTTGGCGAAACAAAAGACTGACTCAAAACAAACGGATAAACCCTTTGTTTTAAGTCAGCCTCTTTGGGAATTATTTCAAAATTATTGGAGCAGCAGATCCTTCTGAATTGTCATCTTTTTTCTCGTCTATCTTAATAATGATATACGGTCTGCTATCCTCTACCCCTTTTTTCAAATAAATAAGAGATTTTCTTTCATGGATATATGAAACCGAGTTCCGCCTTTTTTCTTTCATAACTATAGTAGACACTCCTCTTGTATTACTATTTATTATTTTCTAGATAAAATAACGGTGCTAAATATTTAATTAAATAAAGCGCTTCCTCATGATCATAATTTTCTTGACCTTCCGTTATATACTCAATGAAACCATCTATAACTAGGGAAAGTTGCTCAAATGTTAGTGCTTCTTGATTTTGTCTAAAAATGGTCATTAACTCTTTTATCGTAGCCGTATTTCTACTTTGAGATTTGGAAAAACAAAAAACTAAGGCAATTTGCAGACTTGAATAGGAGGACTTAGTAATATAAATGGTATTTTGTTTGTGGCAGTCTTTGTTTAACCTTTTTAAAATGTTTAATGATTTTTTAATTAAACTTTTTGCTGTTAGCTGCTTAGAAATTGGTGATTGGTCTTTCTCTTCAACGATAATATTAATTTTTTGTCCCTTATTATGCAGCATCGTATTTTGCATATTTGCCGCTCCCTTCAATATTTTTAAATATATAGCAAGATGAAGAGCTTCATCCTGCTATATATAACGCTTGGGGATGGTGGCATTTCGTGATTCCGAGGCGAGTTAGGATGCACGAAATGCGCGAGGATATATATGTAATGAGAGCGGATAGGCCTGGTGATGGTTTTATACCAAACCTAGCACTCTTCTTACAAACTATTAATTATTTTAACAAAATAAACTCACCGTAAATTTTTACTTTTCCTTTTAGTTCCAATTTAAAAATAAGTTCTTCAAAATTTACTTGTGAAATGTTAAGAAGTTTCTGTACCTCCACTATTTGTCTTGGTACCTGCTCTAAAATCGATAAGAGTTTTATTTCATTAGGAAGAAGAAAGTCTTCTTTCTGTATTTTTGGAGCAGAAGTTTCTCCCAATCCTTTAAGCGAATGGATTCCTAAATAAGGCTTCGCTATTGTTTCTAAAAGTTTGTTTGAACCCATCCCGCTTGGATTATCAATCCGATTTGGAACCGCGAAAATTTCCCTATTATACTTATGGGCAAATTTTGCAGTTGTTAATGCACCACTTCTTTCACCAGCTTCAATGATAATCAATTGCTCTGCCCAAGCGCTAATGAGAGCATTTCGTTCCAAAAAATACTTAGGATATGCAATTGTTCCTGGCGGATATTTTGAAAGGATTGCTCCATTGTCAATCATTGATTCATAGAGAATGCGGTGTTCAGCTGGGTAGCATAAATCAACACCATTTGCTAAAAAGGCAATCGTGTATCCACCATTTTTTATAGCTGTTGTATGGGCATAGCCATCAATCCCTTTTGCCATTCCACTTATGATTGCCACATTTTTATTTGAAATCTCGGCGGCGATTTGTTGTGTTATTTTTTTCCCATATGCTGAACATCTTCTTGAGCCGACAATGGCAACTGAGGTTTGTGTTTGTTTTAATGCCCCCTTAACATAGAGAACAATAGGAGATTCCGGGCATGGTCTAGCAAGCATAGAATAATTCGGGTGATCTATCGTAACAATTGAAATATTTTTCTTAGCGCATACCTCATTGATTCGTTTTGCTTTTTCAAGAGAACGATTTTGAGAAATTGATTCAACAGCACGGGAACTACCCACGCGGGAGCCATGTTCTGTAAAGCAATTTTTCAACTCTTCTTCATTTAATAAATAGACATTTTCAGGAGTACCACAGGAGTCTAGTAATTTTTTTTGCAAAATTGGACCTACATAGGGCAACATTGAAAGCCATAACCAATATATTCGTTCCATTTACATCACCAAAAAGTCCCATTGTTCTTTCTCGATATCCCTTGACATCAAGCTATTGATTAAATCAATTTTGCGAATGGATGTTGAATGATCAAGATCAGCAAAGGTTCTCGCAATTTTCAGGAATTTATGCAATGTTCTAGCGCTATATTTAAACCTGTTGTATGCTTCTTTGATTAAAACTTCATTATCGCTATCCAATTGACAATATTTTTTTATAAGTGCTGCTGTCAGATCCGCATTACAATTTATTTCAGGGTCATTTTTATATCTGTTTCTTTGGATTTCTCGTGCATTTTCAACTTTTTCCTTTAATTGGGCAGACGTTACTTTACTATATTTTTCATCAAAAAAATTTACTAAAGAAACATGCTTCTGTATATCAATTCGATCTAAAATAGGGCCAGATAACTTCTTTCGGTATTTATGAATCTCATAATCTGTACAACGGCATTTTTCCGTTCCATAATAACCACATGGACAGGGGTTCATCGCGGCAACAAGCATAAAATTAGAAGGATATGTATTTGTATTATTAACTCTTGTAATTGTAACCTCACAATCTTCAAGCGGCTGTCGCAACGAATCTAATGTGTGCCGATTAAATTCAGCAATTTCATCTAAAAATAATACACCATTATGTGAAAGAGAGACTTCGCCGGGGGTAGCATGGTGACTTCCACCAATTAGGGCTTGTTGAGAGATACTATGGTGCGGGGCACGAAATGGGCGGTTGACAATCAGACTTCCCTTGAATTTCAATAGATTGGCTACGCTGTAAATTTTCGTAACATCAAGAGCCTCCGCTTCTGTCATTGTTGGCAGAATGGAAGGAATTCTTTTGGCAAGCATTGATTTGCCGCAGCCTGGTGGACCTGAAAGAAGAATATTATGATTTCCCGCGGCTGCTGCAGTGATATATTTTATAAGCTGCTCATGTCCTTTTACATCTGAAAAGTCAAGTTTTTCATATGTGGTAGGCTGGTGAATTTGGGTGGATTTCTTTTCAGGCTTGAGGGAGCGGTTTCCTTCAAGCAGTGCTACTGCATCTTGTAAAGTGTCTACACTATAAATATTGATTTCATTGACAAGGAGAGCTTCCTCTACATTTTCTTTTGGCACGATTACATGGCGAATTCCTTCATTTTTCGCTCTTATAACCATTGGCAAAACACCTGTAGAAGGACGTAATTCAGCATTTAGTGAAAGTTCACCAATGAAACCGAATAACCTTAAGCAATCTTGGTCAACTTTCATTTGATTTGATCGTGCTAAAATCCCAATAGCCATTGCTAAGTCAAAATGTGTACCTCTCTTTTTCATATCAGATGGAGCAAGATTGATGACAAGTTTAAACATTGGAAATTCAAAACCAGCTGTCTTAATTGCGGATACAAGTCTTTCTTTCGCTTCTTTAACAGCAGCATCTCCAAGCCCGACAATGGATACCGACGGAAGTCCGTGAATAATATCCGTTTCAACCTCTACGACATGGCCGTCGACGCCTGAGATACTAAAGCTAAAAACTGTTGATGCCATTACATTCGAACACCTCACTATACTAAATCACGTTGTATAAAATTTGCGTCTTTTTGAGATTTTTTAAAATGTCATGGGGTAAAAAAACAGAAGTTGGATTTTTCAGTTTATTTGAAGTATAACTAGTTCTTAGTTAAAGTAAAATGATTTTTATCACACTATGGTTTTTTTTGACTAATTGTGTTGATTTTGTGACAAAAAAAGAGATCATTAATTAATGATCTCTGCTAAATCACCCTTTTCACCATGGGAATAAATATAAGCTTCCTCATAATTAGGGTGGTCAGATTTAATTTTGTACCATGTCCCATCACTTCTCTTTAGTTCGTCCAACACAATCATGACTACTCCAGCGTAGCGATGCTCATAGATGAGGCTGTCTTTCGTACTTGGGCCAATGCGAACATTTAATGATGGCACCTTGCTAATAGCTAAACGATAATGGTTCCAGTCAGCCTTTCCTAAATAAAGATCGGCGCGATACATATAACCGGCAATTTTTTGGCCCCAGTATGGGTCTGATGCATAAAATAAAGTAACTCCTGCTCCTTTATGTCCTAAAAATGAACCGTTATAAAAACTGCGTTCTCCTGGTGTTAAATAATTATCTCTTACATATTTAGCCGCATATAAAATACAATCTTCAAAACTTGCAAACTCCATTGCTGAATTATAAGCATCAGCATCAATTGCCCGAATGCCATATAAATTATATTTCTCTGTTGCTATTTTACTAGTGCCCCATGAGCTTTCGTGAATCGCATGGGCCAGTAAGTATAAGGCATTTACACCTGTTTCTCGCTCTGCTTCCTTAAAAACTGCACCTAATCCAATCAGTGGTGAATTAGGGCTTTGAGATGCTATAAAGCGATCAAGCTCTGTTGCTGAATAGCTTGTCTCCGAAAGCAGCGGCAAATTATTAAAATATTGATCATACGTGCCTTTTGTGAAGTTTTTCCCATCAAAGCTATAGTCCATTTCCCCTTCTTTTAAAAATCTTGGTGCTGGACCAAAAATATAACTTTCATATCTTCCATTTTGGACAACATAATGGCGTAAATGCCCATCTACTACTTTATAATAAGATCTATTTTCTACTTCATCCTCTGGCACGATATTAACATCATCTTTGTTTACATAGCCTTTGACGCCTGCAACCTCTACTTCAACCCGATTGCCAATCAACTCAAGAAACTTCATTTCCGTACCTACATTTACATACGTACGAACGCGTTTCATGCCAGCTTCATCATAAACATTTAAAAGCTTTGTTGCGATAACAATATGATTCTTATTCGAATCTAGCACTTTATTTGCTACTGAATCATTTTTGTTGTTAGCCTCTTCCGATTTTTGCTTATCTAATTCTTTCTGCAGTTGTTCTTGCTCTTCTTTTTGTTTTTCTAGCAGATTATACATCTTGTAAATGATTGCTGCTGTTTGGGCACGAGTAACGCTTTCTTTCGGTCGAAATGTGCCGTCTGTATAAATATCATCCATTATTCCATGTGATAGAACAGGTTGAATGTCATTTAAATACTTTATATCACTTGCATCATTAAAGTTTGGAGGTTGTGTGGTGCCTAGCGTTACCCCGTTTGAAGTCATCACCCTGCTTACCATCAAGGCAATTTCCTCACGGTTTAAAGTCTTATCTGGCATAAACTTGCCATCACCAACCCCATTGATGATGCCTGCTACGGCAGCATTATTAATTTCTACTACTAACGGATGGTTAATAGTATCTGTAAATAGATTTAGCTGTACAGTTGGTAAATGTAAAGCCCTGTTCAAAAAGGCAGCAAACTGCGCTCTCGTCACAATTTTTTCAGGAAAAAAGTTTCCTAACCCATCACCGTTCATAATTTTTAAGGATTCAAGTGAGCGCATCTCCGTTTCAAACTGATGCCCTGTAATATCATCATTTGCCGATACTTCGACACTTGTCAAGATTGTCAGCAAAAAAGCTGTCAATAAAGCTATAATCGTAAGTTTTTTCATATAAGCCTCCTTATTCGTGGGGTCTGGCATCACATAAAATCTATCCCGCTGCTTCTACTGAAAATTGTCCAGTGCTATTTTGAATTGCTTTTGTGCGTACGAGCGCCCGGTATAGAAATGTGGCAAATTCCCCTCTTGTGACAGTTTTTTCTGGAGAAAATGTTGTTTTCGTTGTGCCGCCAGCTAAGCCAGATTGATAGATTGTGAGAATATCAGCTTTAAAAGGTGATGAAGTCACATCAACAAATGGCATAGCTTCCAATGCCTCACTTCCCACCTTACCATCACCATCGGCTTGTAATTGGAAGGCACGCGCTAACAAGGCAGACATTTCTCCTCTTGTTAAAACATGTCCTGTTCCAAATTGCGTCTTTGACTTTCCTTCCATAATGCCAGCCTTTTTGACGGCTGCCACTGATGTGTAATAATACGCATTAGGTTTCACATCGGAAAATCCAGGATCCACGACAGCTTCCGTATCCAACCCAAGAATTCTAGCAAAAAAAACAGCTGCCTGCTCTCTCGTTACATTTGCGAACGGCCCAAACCGCTTCTCTCCAATTCCCTTCAAAAGGCCTTCGTTATACAATACATTTGCGGAATCCGCAAAAAAATCTCCAGTTTTTATATCGGAAAATATTGCCTGTCCTTCCTCCTTTTTCTCCATTTTATCAGATGTTTTAAAAGAAAGGACATAGTCTTTTTTGCCTGAATCTATTTTTAATAGATAGCTAGAATTAGAATCCAATTGATTTTTGGGAATAATAGTAAACCGATTCAATGCTACTGGCACCACATCCACTTCTACATTTTTTCCTGATAATTTAAATAACGAAATTCGCTCTTCCAAGTCGTTAGGCGTTAAAGCCCGATCTAATGTAAGCGTGATTTCCACATTTCGTGGAACGGCACGATTATATTTTTCTCCTGCTACGATGGACACATCATCATTTGCAAGCAGCATATCACGATGAGCGGTTTTAAGCTCATCACCAGTTTCAGTTTCAATATCTGGTGATATACCAACTCCGTCAATCACTTTGCCATCTGGGGTATAAAACTGTGCCACTGTCATTTTGAAAAAGTTACCGCTCGAAAGCTCAAAAACTGACTGGGCTACCCCTTTGCCATAGGTCGTTTGACCATAAAGCTTCGCTCCGTTTTGATCTTGAATTGCCCCCGCCAAAATTTCGGAAGCACTAGCGCTTTCAGCATTAATTAGTAACGAGATTGGACCATTAAGCTGCGGATTTTGTTTATTTGTCATAAACGCCTTTTTCTCAAGGTCCCGACCTTCAACAATTAAGGCAATCTCAACGTTTGGGAAAAAACCAGCAACATCTTGGGCTGCGTCTAAATAACCGCCCCCATCATCGCGGATATCAATAATCCAGCCTCCGACATCACCAACACTTTTCATTGCCTTTTTCATTTCCGCAACGGAATTCTCATTAAAGCTATTTAAACGAATATAACCAATATTACCGCCAAGCCAAGCAGACTCTACTGTTGGCGCTATTTCTGTTTTCGCACGCTTAATAGGAATGCTGAGCGTTTCATTCGTATTTGGTCTCAAAACTTTCAAACTTGCAATTGTACCAGGACTTCCTAACAAAAATTCCTGTGCTTCTTCAATGGTTTTCCCTGTCAAACTCGTACCATTTACTCCAATGATAATGTCTCCTAATTGCAAACCAGAATGAATCGCCGCACCTGTTTCAAATAAGTGAACAACCTTAACCCCCTGTTCGTGCTCTTCTCCAATAATACCGATACCAACGTAATTCATATCGATGAAGTATAAAAAATCCTCAAATTCCTGTTTTGTAAAATATGTCGTATATGGGTCTAGTTTTTCAAGAATTTCATCAATTGTTGGCTTGTCCAAAATCTCTTGGCTAACCGGCTTATAATAGCCTTCCTGCAAAAGCTCACGGATTTCATCGATATCATCTGCCAAAACAATCGTTTGAATTTGAAATACTAGTACAATAGTAAAAATAAATAAAGTCCAAAATTTTCTTTTCTTTAAAAATAAAGTTTGCATTCGTTTGACTTCCTCTCAAATTTTGACATTATCAATATATTCTATAATATTACCATTAAAAGCAAAAAAACTCTGTAAAAACGTTAATGAAATTTAGTTATATTTTTATGAATTTTTTAAAGTACGCTTTACTCCCTTTTATACTGAATAACGGACATATGGTTCGTTATTTAAGGAAAAATACGAAAAAATGCTGCTCCCATAACAAAATAACGGAACATATGTCCCTTACTTTTAAAAAATGCCGATTTTTATTAAAATAGCGGAACCAATGTCCGATTCGTTCTTCAATAACAGAATTACTTACTCGATATATCCCTTTTCCTGTAAAAAGTGCAAAACTCTTGCAACGGACTCCTTTAGTGACTCCTTGTCTGTTTCTACTACTAATTCTGGCGCCTGCGGTACCTCATATGGAGCATCTATTCCTGTAAAGCCTTTTATTTCGCTGTTTCTCGCCTTCTTGTATAATCCCTTCGGATCTCGCTTTTCACATTCCTCTAAAGTGCATTTTACATAAATCTCCACAAACTCCCCGTTTTCGACGAGCGCCCGTACGATGTCACGGTCCTCCTGATACGGTGAAATAAAAGCCGTCAACGTCAAGACACCGGCATCAACAAACAACTTCGATACTTCACCAATGCGGCGAATATTCTCGGTCCGATCCACAGGAGAAAAACCAAGATTACGATTTAAACCATGCCGTATATTATCGCCATCCAAAACATAAGTACGTATGCCACGCTTGTGCAATTCTTTTTCTACAGCTACTGAAAGTGTTGATTTTCCAGCACCAGATAAACCGGTAAACCAAAGAATTGCACTTTTATGTCCATTTAAGCTACGGCGATCGGCCTTCGTAATTTGCGCTTGATGCCAAACAATATTTTGCGATTTCACACTTCAGACCTCCTGGCGCATTCCGCGAATTAACACTTCGGCAACCTCTGGGCGTGAGAACTCTGCTGGGGGCTTTTCTCCACTCCGTAGCATTTCCCTTACCTTTGTACCGCTTAGTTGAACATGGTCCTCTTTTCCATGTGGACATGTTTTTGAGGTGCCCATGTTGCCGCATTTTTTACAAAAAAAACTATGTTCATATTTTAATATTTCAATGCCGATGTCATCCTTTGAAAATTGTTCAAAAATTTGCTGGGCATCATATGTTCCATAATAATCGCCAACACCAGCATGGTCTCGACCAACGATGAAATGGGTGCAGCCATAATTTTTGCGGACTAATGCATGCAAAATCGCTTCACGCGGGCCAGCATAACGCATCGCTGCTGGGTAAATAATTAACCTCGTACGGTCTTTCGGATAATATTTATCAAGAATCACTTCGTAGCTTTCCATTCGAATCGCCGCTGAAATATCATCGCTTTTCGTTTCGCCAACAAGCGGATTCAACAGTAAGCCATCAACGATTTCCAACGCACTTTTTTGAATATATTCATGAGCACGATGGACTGGATTTCTTGTTTGGAAGCCAACAACCGTCCTCCAGTCCAATTCGCGAAACAACTGGCGCGTTTCCCTCGGATCCAAATAAAAACGCTGAAACGGCTCATGCGAAGGACGATTTAGCAAGATAATTGGCCCCGCCAAATATACATCACCATTTTCATAAAGCCTCCTCACCCCAGGATGGGCTTCATCAGTTGTGCCATAAACATACTTCGCTTCTAGTTCCTTATCATAAAAAAATTTTTCCTTCAACTGTAAAACACCATAAATGACCCCATCGCCTCCTTTTAAAGCGATATTGGAGCCCTCCTCGAAACGAGCAGCTTCATCCACCGATATTGGCAGCGTAATCGGTATACTCCAAACGATTCCATTTGCAAGCCGCATATGCTCCAAAACATTTTTATAATCCCGCTTGCCAAGAAAGCCATTTAACGGACTAAAGCCACCAATCGCAATTAATTCAAGGTCTGAAATGCTCCAATCTGATATCGTTAACGACGGCATTTTCTTAGCCCTTGTCAACAGCTCATTCCTTCGTTCACCTGTAGCAACGCTATTTATTAATTCACCGCCATGTGGTGAAATCGACCATCTGTAAAGCTTCGCTTCTGTAACCATCATATACCTCCTGCTTTTTTTATTAACATGAGATAGTAGTAGGCTATGACAAATAGGCTAAAACGGAGCTTGTCAGCCGCAAAAAATTCAATAAAGGCTGAGTAGCTCATTTCTAATAGCCCGCTGACACCGCACGATAATATCCAATATACGGCAATCGGACAATAAATTATTTTTTCGGACAATAACAGCGTCTGCTGGGACAATAAAAAAGCAATCTGGACAATAACGCACTCACACTGGACAATAAAAAAGCAAAATAGGGCGAAAGACCTTTTGAAAATGACAAAATGACAATTGATGTTTTTCTTTTTGTACTTTGTTATACTATTAAGGTAGAATTTTGACAGAATAGAATCAACCACTTCACTTTTTAATAAATTTAGAAAGTTTTTGCCATAATGAATACATAAAAGCTTTTATTTGTAAAAGGAGAGAAATGCATGCTAAATGCAATTAAAAAAATCATCGGTGATGACCAACAACGAAAGCTAAAAAAATACTATAAGCTCGTTGACGAAATCAATGCATTAGAGCCAGAAGTTGAAAAGCTTTCTGACGAACAATTAAAAAATAAAACGGCTCAATTTAAACAAGAGTTAGCGGATGGAAAGACGATTTTCGATATTCAAGTAGAAGCATTTGCAGTTGTCCGTGAAGCATCGAAACGGGTGCTAGGGATGCGCCATTTTGATGTGCAGCTAATTGGCGGACTTGCTCTAACAGAAGGCAATATTGCGGAAATGGCAACTGGTGAAGGTAAAACTTTAGTTGGCTCGCTACCGGCATACCTTCGTGCTCTTGAAGGAAAAGGTGTGCATATTATTACAGTAAATGATTACTTAGCAAAGCGGGACCGTGACTTGATTGGAAAAATCCATGAATTTCTTGGTCTAACAGTAGGTTTAAATGTTCCGATGATGGAGCCTGATCAAAAGAAGGATGCCTACATGGCAGATATTACATATGGCATTGGTACCGAATTCGGCTTTGACTTTTTACGCGACAACATGGTGCAGGATATAAGCCAGCGCGTTCAACGCCCTTATCATTATGCCATTATTGATGAAATTGACAGTGTCTTAATTGACGAAGCTAAGACGCCACTTATTATTGCTGGCAAAATGGAAGCTGCCGCAAATCTCCATAATATTTGTGCACGTCTTGCCAAGCGTTTTAAACGTGATGTTGATTATACATTTGATGATGAAACAAAAGCAACAAATTTAACGGATGAAGGAATTAACCAAGTTGAACGTGCTTTTGGTGTCGATAACCTTTATGATTTAGAACACCAAACATTATATCACTATACAATCCAAGCCCTGCGCGCACATGTCATGTTCCAAAGAGATGTTGATTATATTGTCCAAGATGGATTGATTATGCTCGTTGATATGTTCACAGGACGAGTGATGGAAGGGCGAACACTTAGCGACGGCTTACACCAAGCCCTTGAAGCAAAAGAAGGACTTGAAATCACTGATGAAAATAAATCGCAGGCTTCAATCACGGTTCAGAACTACTTCCGAATGTACCCAATCCTTTCAGGAATGACTGGTACAGCGAAAACTGAGGAAAAAGAATTCAATAACACTTACAATATGGAAGTTGTTCCAATTCCAACGAATAGGCCTGTTATCCGTGTTGATATGGAAGAACGTGTATTTGCCACAAAACACGATAAATACGTAGCAATGGCGCAAGAAATTAAAGAACGCCATGAAAAAGGACAGCCAATACTAGTTGGAACAACATCGATTATCCAATCTGAAAAAATTGGCGAATACTTAAAGAAGGAAAACCTACCTTGTGAAATCTTAAATGCAAAAACAGTCGAACAAGAGGTGCGCCTCATCTCATTGGCAGGTCAAAAAGGACATATTACAATTGCTACAAATATGGCTGGTCGCGGAACAGACATCCTGCTTGGCGAAGGCGTTGCTGAACTTGGTGGATTGCACATTCTTGGTACGGAAAAACATGAAAGCCGCCGGATTGATAACCAATTGCGCGGACGTGCTGGACGCCAAGGTGACCCAGGTTCATCACAATTTTTCATCTCAATTGAAGATGAATTATTCCGTCGTTTCGCGAGTGATGAAATTGAAAAATTAAAACCAAAACTGCAAACCGATGAAACAGGGCTAATTTTAAATAAAAACATCCATGAATTAGTAGAGCGAACACAACGCATTTGCGAAGGCAGCAATTACGCTATTCGTGAATACAACTTAAAACTCGACGACATCGTCAATGACCAACGTAAAGTAATATATAACTTGCGTGACAAAGCTCTTGAAGAGGAAGACGTACTGCCACTAGTACTTGAAATGATTCCAAGATATTGCCATTTCCTTGTTGACAAATATTGTGACAAAGAACTTGTACCTGAAGAATGGCCATTAGATAGACTCATACATGAATTAAACCAATTAGTCGTCCAACCAAAAATTCAACTTGCTGCTGAGGTTGAAGAGATTGGGGAGGTCCATGCAGCAGTCGCCCAAGCGGTAGAACACTATTTGGAAAACCTAGAAAAATTAAGAGACACCAGTAACCTGCAGCAAGTGTTACGTCCTATCCTTATAATGATTATTGATAAGCACTGGGTCAATCACCTAGAAAGAATGACACGTATAAAAGAAGGAATAGGAATGCGTCACTATCAGCAAGAAGATCCACTTCGTCTATACCAAAACGAGGGCCTTGAAGTTTTCCAAAACACGTATTCATTGATTGACCGTGATTCCAGCGCCCAACTAGCTCGCATTGTCACACCATTACTAGAAGAACTTGATGGGGAAAATGCCGAAAAACAAGATATGTAACCCAAAACTAATATGGGGAGGATTTTATCATGCTATCTTTTTTTAAAAGAAAGAAAAACGCAGATGAAGAAATAAAAAGCACTGGTAGCGAAAATGCAGTGTCTGCAAAGGATTTGTTAAACATGGAAGATATCGGGGAAGCTGGCGACGATGCAAAAGAAGTTTACACTGAACTTTCCATTCATCCGGATTGGAGTATTCCACAAGAGCAAGAGAATGTCTTTCGCTTTTTGAATAATGAGCTTTCACCGCTTAAACCTAATGAGATTTCGTTAAGCGGCATTGAGATTGTGAATAATAATGAAGAAGTTGTCTGTACGGCGTTCGTACGCAGCAGTCTTAATCAAACAATCGAACTTGGAACGACAATGCTACTGTTAGTTGGTGAAAATGAAGTTTACGGACGTAAACAATTCAATCTTGCGGAGATTGGTCATTTACCGCCACAATGCAGCCGTCCATTTCAATTTGTATTTGAGCAAAAGGACCTTTACAAGCCGATTGCAGACATTGAAACAGAGGTTTGGGGACTAGCCTTCGATCTTCGCGAGCAAGAAGAACATACATTAGATCTTGCTGAGAGCTGGGAAAAGACGTTAGCAGATGAAGATAAGGAAAAGTTGCGGAGTATGGTTGAGTCAATTACACCGCCAAAACCAGGCGAAATTCAATTTGTTGGTATCCAATCAAAGTTTATAGATGGTGAAAAATTGCAAGTTTCGATTTTAATCCAAAATGGAACAGAGCAAAATATTAAATTGCAGCAATTGCCATTAGTTGTTGAAGATGCAAGTGGCGAAATCGTTGCAGGGGGCGGCTTCATGATGGATGACTTTGAAATCAAAGCAAATACAAGCAAACCTTGGAACTTCGTCTTCCCGCCTTCACTATTGACAAAAGATCCAAGTAAAATCGACTTATCAAAATGGAGAGCCTATCCACCGCAACAATAATTTAGCGGATAGCGGGACTTCCAATAGTTGAGAAATTGACTATTGAGAGTCCCTTTTTTTGTTCATCAAAAATGTCTATAAAAACTGAAACGGGCCATACTATCAGTATAAATACTTAACACCAAGGATGGACAAATGAGAATTAATATTACCGTTTTTTTACTCATCCTATTCTCCAATTCTAGTAGCATTGCGCCGTTTCATAATCCCGTAAATTTAATCCAAACATTAACTGCTGTAACTACTAACGAATATGATGTTGTTATTGTCGGCAGCGAACCAGAAGGAATTATGGCCGCAGTTGCTGCAGCACGGGAAGGGCAAAAAACATTGCTTGTAGACAAAAAAACAATCGTAGGCGGCCTTTACACGCTTGGAAAGCTAAACATGATTGATATTAACTGGGCACCTGCTAAGGCTGAAGCTAAAGCAAAGGAAAGCATAAATAAGGGGCTTTTCCTAGAGTTTTTCGAAAAAATAAATAACCGTACTTCCTTTGATGTAAAACAAGCACAGCTTGTTTTTGAGGAAATGCTTCATAATGAAGAAAATATAACTGTACAGCTCGGTGCCCAAAGCATCGAGCCACTGATGGTAAACAAACATGTAGAAGCACTACATTATAAAAATGAAAATGGAGTAGTTAAGAAAGTCGTCGGAAAACAATACATCGATGCCACGCCCAATGCGGATTTTGCCCAGCTTGCTGGTGCTAATTTTACAATAGGTCAGGAAGACTTCCGCAATAAACAAAAAATGATGGCGGTAACGCTTGTATTCGAGTTGTCAGGGATTCATTGGGAAAGGGTGCAAGATTACCTTAATAATGATGAAGATGCCTATACAGGGGCTGATGATTTTTCTGCTTGGGGTTATGGAAAGGAAATGGAACAGTACGTGCCAACCCAAAAAAATGTGCGAATCCGTGCCTTGAATATTGGGAAACAAAATAATGGTCATGTGCTCATCAACGCTTTTCAAATTCTTGGCGTCAACGGTCTAAGCGCCGCAGAACTGCAAGAAGCAAAAAAAATCGCCGTTAGCGAGCTGCCAAGGGTTATTAACTTTTTGCGCGGAAATCTTATTGGATTTGAAAACGTAAAATCCGTTGGCATTGCGGATGAATTTTATGTTAGGGAAACGCGTCATCTTGATGCTGAATACATGTTAACGGTTGATGATGTCCTTGAAACTCGAGACTTCAATGACAGGATTGCTTTTGGGAGCTATCCAGTCGACATTCAGGCAACGATGATGGATGAAGGCGATATAATCGTCGGAAAGCCGATTCAATATGCCATTCCTTTTAGGAGCATCGTTCCAAAGGGATTTGATAACCTACTTGTAGCCAGTAGAAGCGCAGGCTATAAATCGTTAGCCCATGGAAGTGCAAGAACTGTACCAGTCGGAATGACAGTTGGACAAGCCGCCGGAATTGCGGCAGCCTATGCTAATCAAGAAAGGGTTGATTTTCAAAAGCTGGTTGATAACGAGGGACTGCCGCATATACGGAACATTCAAGCAAAATTAAATCGAAATGGTGCAAACTTATACCCAATGCCACAATATGAAAATCCAATTGTAAACCATTGGGCCTATGAAGGTGTAAAATTTTTGCGCGGTCACGGACTCATCGAAGCGGGCTATGACAATGAATACGAAATGGATAAAACTCTTTCAAGAGAAAAGTTCATCAAATACATTCAGCAGATTGCGCAATTTTCAAGGCTCACCGCCCCGATAGACTTCCCATTTCCCGAAGATGACCAGCCTATTAAAAAAGAGGAATTCATCCGTTTCTTCCATGCAAACGCAGTACCACTTGACTCCCTATCATCAAGCACATTGGAACGCTTACAAAATCAAGCAACCATCACAAGAGCAATAGCTTGTATGGCAATAAAGGAATTTTTTGATTATTTCACACATAATTCTTTAAGCTCTTCCTCTAGTACAAAAGCCATTTCGCGCGAACGAGAGCTGACACTGGCGATAGATGCATCATACAGTTCGGCAGTTGCTTTTTGAGTCCGACGATAAACAGGGAATACTTTATCAACTAATAAATAGTGTAAGGCTGCTGCATATATTTTTTCATTTTTAATTAATGGTTGCTTTTTATGATAATACTTTTGCCATAAAGTGCTACCCGCTTTGATCACGGATTCAGGCATATCTTCACTTTGGACTTTTTCTTCCAATAGATTCACAACCGCTGCTGCTTGGGCACTAACGCAAGCGTGCGGCTCAGCCTCTACGGAATCAAGCTCGCGGTCAGACATGAATAAATCAACAAGGTCCAAGAAACGCTCTTGTAAAAATTCCGATGCAGCACTAGCTTCTGCTGCACTATCTGTAAATTTCCAGCACAAAAACTGCTCAACCTTATCCGCCATTTCATCCTCAAACGATAAAACAGACGTAAAAAAGGTTGACACATCAGCTGTAAACGGAACAATATATCCAACCAAGAGCGCTCCTTGTTTCGGAATCTCCATCAGTTCATCAATAATCTTAATATCTTTCAACTCTTTTGAAAAAATATCATGGACAACAAGGTCTCTTCCCTCAATACCCACTACTTTAACAACGGATGGCGTTTTTCCAATCCATGAGCGAACAATTTCTTGTACAACTGGACGCAAATTTAAAATATATGAAACACAAAATTGTTCAAGCGCCGTTTTGCCGCTTAAAACTTTACTAGTAAATAATGTCCATACACCTACAAAGAAACAAAAGGATTCTTTCATACTCTCTGGAGGATTGTATTTACTTTTATTTTTTTGAACAGCATAAGAGAATTCAGTATATGAAAAAGCATGTCGAAGAAGCTCGGATTGAACAGAAACTACTTCCCGCTCAAGAATAGCTTGAATGGCATTGTCGCTTCCCTTCGACGCGCAGCACTTCTTATATTTTTTCCCACTGCCGCAAGTGCACGGGTCATTTCTTTTAATATCATGCATAGAAAAATAGTCTCCTTTCAAAACAAAACAAACAAAAAGACAAAGTTTGACAAAATCCTCACTTACTATATTATACCTAATCTATTTAATTTTAGTAGATTTAACGGTTTCTATCAATGAATTTATTGAAAACGCATTATATTCCATATATTATAGTTCTAAAGTCTCAGCAAAGGAAGGCAATTATGAAGGAAGATAAGAAGTTTTCATTATATTTGAATGGTAATTGGCCAGCTTTAGCTGATTTGTTGAAGTCTGAACTACAGTACTGTGCGGACATTGGCGATAGCATTCAATTAGCATGCGTGATAAGCGATTATGGCTGTTGTCAAATTCAATTAGGAAATCAATTTGAAGCCCATATTATTTATCAATTTCTTAAAGACAATGAGCATTGTGGCACAGCACAAGTACAACAATATACAATAAAAGAGCAAGCTTTTGTTTATCGTTTTTTAGCATTGTATTCATTGTTCACGGAAGACGATTTCAAACAAGCCAACGTATATTACGAAAAGTCGATGGCGGCCTACTTACTACTTGACGAAGCGGAAGATGAAGCAATCATGCTCATTGAAGCTTATCGTTGGCTTTATTGTTTAGTAGCTGATCAAGAAAAAAAATCCTATATCAATGATCGACTCGAATTAATATGCAAACCACTAGTAGACAGAATTGAATTTGAATTTACCTTCCATGGGAATCATCACGAAATGGCAAACGAATTTTATAATTACATTTGTTTTTTTACAAAAAATGAGCTACATCCACATCCAGTCATTGCTTTGCATCACGATTTTTTTAAAGCTTTACAACTAAAAAACAAAGAGAATGCCATTAAAATTATGTACTCCTTGCTTGCAAAGACGAAACAATATAAACACCCACTACTAAAGGCATGGACCTATTTTCTTGCTGATATGATACTTGAACAACCGACTAGTGACACAATTGTACCGTTTTCCGAAAACACAGAGGCCGCCAAACTTTCATTTCAGCTTTTTAAAGAGTTTACAATAAAATACAAGCAAAAACAATTAACAGAAATTAACTGGAAACGAAAAAAAGCAGAAGAATTGCTCATTTATCTATTAATTCAACCTAATTTACAGGTGGACAAAGACTTATTATTGGAGGATTTTTACCCAGAAGACGATAACAAAAAAGCAGCAAATCGACTTTACGTAATCATCCATTCCATTAACAAGCAATTTTTGGAGTTAACTGCTATAAACGAACCAATCATTTCGACAAAAGGCGGCAAAGTACGTTTAAATTTGAATATCATTGAAGACGTTGATATTCAAGCCTATTTAAAGCTTTATTCAGTTGGGAGACAACTTTGGTTTGTTGATCGTGAGGAAGCAGCGAACTTATTTGAAAAAGCGCGCAAGCTATATGACAATCAATTTGTTACAAACATTCTCTATACAAATTGGCTTTATCAATTTCGATTCTATTTAAAAGAAAAACAAATCGACTTGTTACAAAAGCTTTATTCATATCAAAAAAACATTGAAATCAAAGAAGAACTGTTACGCGAATTAATAGACTGTGACCCATTAAATGAGAACACCACTAGAGAAAAACTATTATTTTTGCATTCACAAGGGCGTTTCCTTGAGGCAAAACTATTTTACGAAAAACAAAAAGAGCTTTTTAGAGAAGAATTAGGATTGGAATTTAATTTCGAGGCGGATGTGGGGCAATGAACTGGAAAATCAAGATTATTTTATTCTATACACTTGTTGGGTTTGCAGGCGTTGGGTTTGTTGAATTTCATAATCTTTTTATATTAGAAATTTCATGGAAAGATATTTTAATATATAATTTACCTTTTGTTTTGCTTCAAAATCTTATTTTTATAATCGTTTATTACCTATACACAATCAAAAAAATTGGATATATTTTCCGAAATGAACAACAGGAAAGCAGACAGCTTACGGAATCTGAAAAGAAAAAACAGTTTGAAGAGCTTGTCTCCTTTCCTGGAACACTATTTAAATTTTCCATTGTATTTATGATTGGTTTAGCTTTGTCTTATCATCTTTATGAGATTGTTTTTATTTATAAGATTACAAAAGAGTTTGTCTTCAATTTGTTCTTTAATTTATTACGAGAAATAGCAATAGGGATGGTAATTACATTAATGATTGTGGCTGCTCTCCGAAAAATAATAAGACCGTACATTTTACAAATGGGGATTTCAACCATTGCAAACGTACATCTTTCATTAAGCAAAAAAATTTACAGCATCTTTTTTTCAATTTTGTTCATTTTTGTAGCGGATATTACCTGGCTTGTTCTTTATATGGAAGGGACCGTGGAATCACAGATAATCAAAGGCCTCATAACAGTTTGTTTGTTAAGCATTTTTGCAGTTGTTGTCATACGTCTAACAATCTTGGATTCTATTAACTATATCCAAACCATTGCACAAACGATTACAACTACAGAGAAAGATGAGCAAAAGTTGCTGCAATCCTTTATTCCAATTACTTCAAGTGATGAGATTGCTTTTCTAATCGGCAAATTTAACAAGCAGCAAGCTAAACTACAACAATTATATAAGGAATTGGAGGGTGAGTTGAAATTTGCCTCAACCGTTCAACAAAACTTATTACCAAAGCAAAATGTAACGATAGCCGGTTATATGATTGAGGGTTTATCGCTTCCTGTAAAAGAAGTTGGCGGCGATTTTTTTGATATAATTAAAATAACCGAAAAAAAGATGATTATTTTAATTGGCGATGTTTCAGGGAAGGGGGTTCCCGCTGCCTTATTAATGTCAGCTACTTTAGGGGTTATCCGCAGTAAAACACAAACTGATGTTATTTCCCCAGCAAGATTATTAAATGAAATGAATCATTTACTTGTGCCAATGCTTTCTGACGGCATGTATATAACGATTGGGATAGGGTTCATTGATATTGAGAAAAACCTATTTACATATGCAAGTGCTGGACATGTTCCGCCATTAATAAAAGAAAAGAATCGGCTAGAATTTGTTGAAATCTCTTCTTTGCCATTAGGGTTAGACGAAGATGAAACATATGAGGAATTTACTCTGTCTTTAAATGCGCTTGATGGCGTAATTCTTTTTACAGATGGAATGGTTGAACAAATGAATGAGCAGCAAGAAATATTTGGCTTTGAACGGTTTTATCAGCTTTTTTCCAGCGAGTGGAATCCTGAAATAAAGTCATACATGTCACAAATTGATGATTTTTGCGGAAAATATAAACGAAATGATGACATGACAATTGTACGGCTGAAAAAAACAAATCCCTGTAGGGAGTCTTTTTTGATGAAGAAAATTCAATTAATAAATATAAAGATTGCAAGTGAATTAGGCGAAGAAAAAAAAGTACTCAAACAGCTTGATGAACAATTAGCAAACTACTCATTTTTAAAAGAGGATTGTGATGAATTTAAAGCGGCATTAGCGGAAGTTTGTATTAATGCGATTGAGCATGGAAATCAGGAAGACAAACAAAAACTAGTCCATGTGATTGTATCACTAGAAGACAATGTTATCGAGGGCAAAATATTCGATTATGGAACAGGGTTTATTTGTGGAGAAAAGAAAAAAGACGAACGAGGCTGGGGGTTGCAAATTGTTCAACAATTTGTAGATAGTTGGACAATGTATCAAGAGCTTGGCATACATTCACAGTTTTGTGTACAGTTTGAAAAACGTTTGCGAACTTTAGAATAAGCTTGTTAAAGGGGTGTAATAAATGGAAGAAGAATTAGAAATAATAATGCCTGACAAAGAAAACAATGACGTATCGTTTCTTCAGCTTACTGGGGATCTTACAAGAGCTTCTGGTGAAAGACTATTGAAATATTATCCATGGGAACAAGGGCTTCCAAATGGGCGAAATATTCTTGTTATTAATTTTACAAACGTGAATTATATCAATAGTGCTGGAATTGCTTATTTGTTTCGTGTCTGCAAGCTTTTACATAAAAACAATGTTTTGATTCGTACATTTGGGCTTGAATATCATTATGAAAAAATGTTTCATATCGTGGGATTAACGAAATATATGAAATTTTACCCAAGTGAATGGGCGGCGGTTGAGGATTTGTAAGTGGGGCAAGTGAAATAGCTTACCTTACTTGGTAGGTTTTTTTGTGTTAATTCTATAAAAATACGAAAGGAGAATCAATCATTTCCAATAAATGACCAACTCTCCTTTTGCTAATTACAATCTTTAAAGAGACAGTAAACCTAGCTCATTCAAATCAAGGAGAACTACTAACATTGATAGTTGTTGTAGATTCTAACTCAACATCAGCAACATAAACAATAATTTCAACAACTTCGTCATCATATTCCTCTGCTTCATAGGTTGCCGTTACAGTGTATAAACCAGGTGTCCCAATACTTTCTATAACACTCACAATATTAATGTAACCATTTTCTGCATCATCCCAAAATCTAAAATCATTATAAATGAACCCTGGAAAATACCATAATCCACTTATTGGTTGTCCTGTCGTATCCTTTACTTCGATATTAAATGTAAACTGCTTGCTGTCAATTGATATCGTATCGGGTGATGTCAGGCTTACTGTACTAGCTGTTCTATCAACCTCTGGACCAAATGTACCATAGATCCAACCCATACCAATGACAATGCCATCATTATATGCTTCTTGTATAGCTTCGAAGCTTTCCCGTGGTGTCGCATTATCTGAAAGGTCAAATTTTTCAATATTTAAAGCCAGGACTCCTAACGTATATACATGTTGGATAGGCGGCTGAGGTCCACCGTAGCCTGTCATATTTTTATTATAATCTGGGGGTTCAGGAAAATCATTTTTCATTTCAATACCTACCATTCCTGCTTTTCCCGATAATCCTTCTTCAATACTTGTTACGTTTGCTGGAATATCTTTCACAATCCAATGGACAAAATTATCTGCATCATTATCAGTGAAAAGAATCATATAGGACTTTGCATCGTCTACTTTTGTCCATGAAACTGGTAAGCTAACATTTCCCCCATCCAGACTATATTTCTCAGGAATGCCTTCTCCATCCTCAAATGCAGTTGTTACTTCAATTGTTGTTAATGGATCGTATGAAAATGAAAAGCTCCAAGTTGTTTTATCGTTTATGCCAGCAAATTCATTTCCAGCCTTATCCTTGAATGCACCTTTATCAATTGTTACATAAACTTTTGAATCCCAATCATCTGATTCATCTTCATCTTCTTCATCAAGGCTGGCAGCCATTACTTCAAACTCTGGACCTGCTGACGCTACCCCGATATCATCCTCAGAATTGTCCTTTAAATAATTCCATAGCTTAATTGTAACAACCGAACCAGCTACCTTTACATAGTCACTTTTCACTGGTATTTTTATAGCATCAACAGCCCATTCTTCCTCGATAGGATTGATGACAATATTTTTATTATCTACAGCTACAACATCTTCACTAAAAGTGATGACTAAATCCTTCAAAATCGAAACATTTTTAGCTCCATTTGCTGGCGATAATGATTTGATTGTCGGTGCAGTTTTATCAGTTGGTGTGCTTGAATCTCCGCCACCATCCGTAGAGCCACCGCCTCCACCACCGCCGCCTGTAGAACGATAAGTAGTTGGACCTACACCACTATTTGGTGGATTTGCATATGATGAATCATTCGCATGTTTACCCCCGGCTTTTTCAATAACACCCGCTCCCAGAACCTTAACAACTGCTTCAACTATTAAGGAAACAACTTTCGCATCCTTCGCTAGATTGATAATCGCACCAATAGCACCTGCAGCTACTTTTAAGTCATTTATCACTCCACGTGGTACTTCTAAAGCAATATTAACTGCTAAAATTTCAACTGATTCAAATTCCCCGATTAAAGTGACCTTTGAATCCTTAGGTAAAGCTTCAGATAAAGTGACTGCCTTAAATGCTGCACTAGCTGCACCAATCTGTTCCAACTTAGCACTTGACTGCAGTGTTACTTCTTGGACAGTTGTTTTTCCTGAAGCAACGATACGGACAGTGCCGTCAGCTTTATTAACGATAACAGTAAGAAGAACTGTGTCTTCAAAATGAATACTGTTTTCTCCCCCACCGTTAACATATGTTTTTCCCTTTACTGTTACGCCTTTTAGGAAAACCTCGCCATTTCCAACTTCTTTAGCAATTGTTAAATTACCTTCAATCACCATATTTTTTAATGTTACACCTGAAGCAGTAACTTCTACATTTCCTTTGATTGTTTCCGTTCCTTCTTCTGGCCCATATGTTCCAGCATTGTTATACACATTTTTCTTCTCTTCAATGTTGCTTTCAACTTTTCCTTCCAACGCCCGTTTTAAAATAACAACAGCTTCAGCCCTTGTTGTGTTTTTCAATGGGTTAAAAGTGCCATCACTATAACCATTCATAAGCCCTTTGTTGACAATTCCACCAATGATACCAGCACTCCATTGTGGAATAGCATCTTTGTCCTTAAACTGATTAACACCTGTTGCATCAGTTCCCACATTCAACAGACGGGATAAAATAGCCGCTACTTCTTGGCGGTTAATATTATTTTTTGGTTTAATAGTACCATCCTGGTACCCTCCAATATAGCCTGCGGCTTTTGCCTTCAGCACCTCATTGTAATACCAGTCATTTTGGGAAACATCATTAAACCCACTTTCACTAGATTCAGTGAAAGCAAATGCACGATTGACTAGTACAATAAATTCTGCCCTAGAAATCGATGCATCTGGCTTAAAGCTACCATCCTTATAACCGCCAATTAAACCTTGCTCAACCCACTCATTAATCTCTTTTTCGGCCCAATGACCTCTTGTGTCTGGTGCGGCAAGTGCCGATGTACCAAAAAATGACACAATGATTGTTAGAGCCATTGCTACTGATAAAACCTTTTTAAACCGACTCCTAACTCCCATTAAGACTCTCCTCCTGTTCTTTTTGAACTACAATAAAATTATATAGAGGGTGTCTTACAAAAATCTTACAGACCTGTCTCATCTATTTATGAATCGCTCGATAATTCTTTAATATTTTTTTCAACGCCTCCTTTCGCCAGCCTTTTACCCTGTCAACTGGAACTCCCATCCCCCTTGCAATTTCACCAGGCTTTTTATTTTCGATAATTCCCTGAATAACCCATGTCATTTGTTTATCTGATAGCCCGTCACAATATGATAATATAATTTCTTTTTCTAACATTTCATCACTACTAGAGTCAGAAATAACTTCAGCCATTTCATCGGTAAAAGAGGCGTGATGTACATCAAATTGATTTTCTTTCTTTAAAATGGGTAAGCATTTTTCCTCTTACCGTCATTTGAGCAAAGGCTGGAAATGCCCCTTTCTCAGAATCAAAGCGGTTATAGGCCTCCCACAGCCCAATAAGACCGATTTGAAAAAATTCATCTTGATTTTTATAAATTTGCAATGACAGCATTTGCTTTTTAACCATTGGTTCAAATTGCACAAGTACTTCTTCAACTGTTTTGATTTGATAGACCAAGAGCTTGTCCTTCTGAAGATGTACACCTTCTACGTATTCCGCGGTATCTTTACTGTACTCAGACAAATTCAGTTCGTCATATCACTAAACATAATATTTCCACACTAGCTGTCATACTAAACTTCACGTTTCACCCGTGTGAATTTAAAATATGATGCAACATCATCGGATCATATGTTAACTAATTAAACGTTTATTTAAATTTAACAACTTTTTTAACAATGCCAAAAATCCTTGAAAAATTACTGAAAATTTCCTTTTTAAGTCTATCTAGACGTGGTCACATATCTTCATCAACATAATAATAGTTTTAAAAGGGCGATTTACATATGGTAGACAAACATTTATTCAAAAAAGCAATTGGGAAGCAAATTAGACTGATAAGATTAGAGCATAATAAAACGTTGGAGCAACTTGGGGAATCATCGAATCTTGATCCTAACAATTTAGGAAAAATTGAGCGAGGTGAGAAAATCCCGTCCACTCAAACTCTATTTAAACTATATTCGAGTATGAATATAAGTATTGATCGCCTATTTAAAGCAGTAAAAAGAGAATTAGAAATGAATAATCAGGAAGATTCCAGCCGGTAAGAAACTCCGTAGTTCCCCATCCCCTCCCAGATTTCAAATACCCCGAAAAAGGAGTGTTCAATAGTATGAAAAAAGTATTAGGTTACTATGAAGTGAATAAGGATACAATGGCGCTACTATCAGCTACCCACATCGATTATGGGACAATTGTGCTTGAAACGAATGGCCGACTCTATGTAAAACAAACACCAACCCAGATTGTGAAGGCATCTTGTTTAGAAGGTCACTCTACATATGAAGGGAGACGGAAAGCCATAACATACCATACTGGCGCCAAGCAAAAAGTGCCCATCCCGATTAATCCACATCATAATATTTTCGCCTTTCCAACAAACTCACCAGAGAATTTCAATTGCAACTGGATTTTCTACAACCACGTTAAATACATCAAAACCGCTCATTCTCCTTATGAACCGCAGCAATCGATTATCGTCTTTAAAAACGGACAAGAACTGCCCTTACCTGAATCCCAATACATATTAACAAAACAAATGCAGCGAACAGCGATGTGTATTTTATTATTTTCGCCACAAGCACCAACATATATTTGACGTGTTCCCCGTGAAATAATAAGATTAGTAAAGTGTATGATGAAAGGAAATGGGACACGGAGCGCAAATACGCCCCCTTTACCCACTTGGAAGGGGTTAAAATTAGATGAACAAAAGAAAAATTTGGTTTATTGCTACGATAGCAATTGTTCTACTATTTGTAGGCGGCTATGGATTCGCAATTTACCGCACCATCAATAAAACGGTAGAATCGATTCATGAACCAATGCAACGTGAAAAATCAGAAAAAAGGCAGGAAAAGGTAACCCTAGATAAAAAAGAGCCATTCTCTGTGCTTCTTCTAGGAGTCGATGAACGTGCTGGTGATAAAGGCCGCTCCGACACAATCATTGTCATGACGATAAATCCGAATCTAGATTCTATTAAAATGCTTAGCATTCCCCGTGACACAAGAACAGAAATAATTGGCCTCCATAAACTGGATAAAATCAATCATGCCTATGCCTTTGGTGATATCAAGATGGCAATCGCAACCGTCGAGGACTTCCTGGATATCCCAATTGACTATTATGTAAAAATAAACATGGAAGGCTTTAAAGAGATGGTAGATGCCGTTGGCGGTGTCACCGTTAACAATTCAATGAAATTTGTACAAGATGGGCATACCTTTGATAAAGGGACTATTAAACTTACAGGGGAAGCCGCTTTATCCTATGTTCAAATGAGGAAAGAAGATCCAAAAGGAGATTTCGGCCGCCAAGAAAGGCAACAACAAATCATCAAAAGTATTTTTAAAAAAGGGGCAAGCATTACATCGTTAACAAAATATGAAGCCATCTTTGACGCGATCGGAGATAATGTAAAAACAAATCTCAAACTTTCCGAATTAATTACTATTCAAAAAGACTATAACGATGTCATACAAAATGTCGAGCAATTACAGCTGCACGGAAAAGGTCAAATCATCGATGGAATCTATTATCTAATCATTTCCGAACAAGAAAAACAGAGAGTAGAAAAGATTTTGAAGGCGCATTTAAGGGGGTCAGTCCCCCACACCTTTAAAGCGGTAAAGTAACCTAACCAAATTGGGGGACAGGCTTCAAGTTCCTGTCCCTATTAGCTTACTTCTCAAGTACAATATCCGCAAAGTTAATATAATAAGAATATTTACTACTACTATCAGGTTTAAAAACAATATCTATCTTGTTTACCCCTTTTAAATCTATATCCACTTTTGCAGGCCCTTTCCCCTTTAGTAGACTCTCATTACTATATACAAGTTTGCCATCGGCATAAATATAGAATGATGATTTGGCCTCATCCTTTTGAGTGGCATCATCCATACCAACAATACCTGTCAACCTAGAATATTCCTTATAAAGATAGTAAGATGTTTTACTTTCATATTTTGCAGCCTCACTTTGTAGAACTTTTGACTGCTCGTACTTGACTCCATTCATTTCAAATTTACTACCCTTATTTACAGGATTTCCAACTAAGTTCGTACCGCTAGGTGATAAGTCAGAAAGATAAATTATACCTGTAGCACCAAGTGGCTTTTTCCCTACATATATCGTGTTGTTTTTCGCATCCCATTCCACTTCTTTCCCCATTGATTCAGCCATAAATCTTAAAGGAACATACGTTGTCCCCTTATACATAAATCCTTCACTAGCTGATTTTTTTCCACTCCATCAAAAACATACTTTAATGGTTTGATTTCCACATCAATTGATGTTGCTGCATATGTACCTATAGCCCCAAACGAAATTGCCCCTGCAACAAAACCTGCCATAACCTTTTTCACAACTGTCCTTCTCCCTTCAGATTAGGGAGGAAAATCCTTCTAAGGGGACAGTCCCCCATACCTTTAAAGCAGTAAAGTAACTTGATAACACAAAGTATTTTCGTTTATTTATCAGTCATTCTTAATGGATGATATTCTTTTTCAACATATCTCCGATAGTTTTCTTTTTGCGGATTTGGGAAATAGGATAAAATTTTAGAAGTAGTTACGTGAGGATTGATTATATTTGAAATATAGGCTTCATAACTGCTCCAAGGATAGGTTTCGGGGGATGTTACCATTTGAGCTCCAACAGGATTTAAGTGGATGTATCTACTAACTTCTAATTGGTAATCGATTGAATCAATCAGTTCTGAACCATAACGCCCTTGAAACACATGGCCAACTAACCGATGGCGTTTGTTAAAATGCATGGCATATCTTGAGTTCAACATTTTCATAATATGCATAGGATGATGATGAATGGTTTCCAATTGAAGATGAATATGGTTTGTCATGAGGCAATACGTATGAAGATGAAAAGGAAAATAAGTACGAACCTCTTGTAATAAATCTAAATAGGTTAAACGATCGCTGTTATCATAAAATAAAGCTGTACGACGATTACCTCGATTTGTTATGTGATATATCGCACCCGGAAACCAAACGCGAGGCTTTCTTGCCACTTTTCTTCACTTCCTTTTATAAATTATTTGTTCATAACTAACATTATTCTACACGATTCGCTAATTTCCTTCTTTTTAAAAAATTTTGGGGGTCTGACCCCTGGGATTTCAATAATCTTTAAAAGACAGAAGCCACTTTTTGTCAACTGTTGTATCTTGAAGCTTTCCATTGTCAATCCATTCATCAAAATATCGATCCCAAACCTCATCAGAATATGACTTGTAATAATCATAATTTGAATCACGCATTAAATCATATGTGGGATCCTCCATTTTTAGATTACCTTTGCTTTCACCAGTAGAAGGATCATACCAATACTGTCGACCCTCATCATTTATATTTCCACTATAACCAAAACCACGACCATCGAATTTCCATGTTGGTCTAATTGTCCCATCACTTAATAATCTTGCCCTATTTTCTTCAGCAAAAGAAATGGCTTTTTGATTACCAGCTTTCTTGGCATTTGAAATATAGCTATCAACATGCTGAAGTTGATAGTCTAATTGTGTCTTGAAACCTTCATCAGAGCGCCCCGAAGCAATGCTATTATCCTTGTAAAATGCACCTGTTTGAATATTAGCCAAAGCTCTTCCCTGTTCATCATATTTTAAATCGGAGCCATCTCCGAAATAATTGCCATTATGAGGATTATAACCACTACTATCTGATAGTGAAGAATATAATGGTTGTTTGTCAGATGAACTTTTTGAAGTATTCAACAAAGTGCTTGGAGCATTTAAAGGTGAATTAACTATACCTGATACAACCATTTTATCACCGCATTTTTTCAATAATTTTATACTTTCCAATTAGTATAACAAAAAACTTGTCGAGGGGACAGGTTTCTTTTCATTTAGAGACAAACTCACTTGTTAGCTCTTCCGCTACGCTGGTGGTACCCCTATTATAGATTGGAAATTTGCCATTCAATCTCCTCACTGCCGATTTCCCGTAAAAAAGCATTTGTACGCGAAAATGGTCTGCTGCCAAAGAAGCCTCTATTAGCTGAGAAAGGGCTTGGATGTGGAGACTTAATAATATAATGCCAAGGTGATGTAATCAGTTGCTGCTTTTGCTGGGCATATTGGCCCCATAGTATAAAGACAACTGGCTCCTCCCGACGATTTAATGTTTCAATGACTTTGTCTGTGAACATCTCCCATCCTAGTGTTTTATGAGAGTTAGGAATACCAGCCCGCACGGTTAAAACAGCATTCAACAATAAGACTCCCTGCTTTGTCCACTCTACTAGATAGCCATGATTAGGAATCGAACAACCTAAATCGGCTTGCAATTCTTTATAAATATTTTGCAAGGATGGCGGAATAGTCACCCCTGGTTTCACCGAAAAACTCAATCCATGAGCCTGATTAGGTCCATGATATGGATCTTGCCCAATAATAACGACTTTCGTGTCTTGATAAGAGGTAAAATGCAAAGCATTAAAAATATCATATTTATCTGGATAAATAACTTTAGTTTCATATTCATCTCGCAATATTTTTCGCAACTGTTGATAATACGGTTTTGCGAACTCTCCTTCAAGTAGAGAAGCCCAATCGTTTTTCAAAATCGCCATACCTTTCCACACTCGCTTCCATTGTTACAATCTCATATTCATTATAAGAGTATGGAAAATAAGTAGCAATGAGGATTATTAGTCCAATAGGTTTGAAGCCAAAATTCCTTTCTCCCTTTTTAAGCGAAAGCCCCTATCTATATGGTGAAGGGAGGTGATGAACAAATGGCAACAGAGGTAATCAAGAGTAGTCAACTTCGAATTGAATATAATCAGGGCATTGATTTAGATGGCAACCCCATCTACAAGACGAAAAATTATAATAACTTAAAAACTACAGCAACACCTGATCATATTCAAAGCGTTGCACTAGCGATTGCGAATCTTCAACAGCACTCAATCTTTAGTGTCCAACGCAACAGCCATTATGTCATTGTGGCAGGGTAAGGAATTTTAAATTTCAACAGAAAGGAGGCAACTAAATGAGCAAAAAGCTAGAGTTGCAGTTTAAAAATTCCGAAGGAAAAACGGCTACAATTTCAATCGATAATCCGATTGAGCCAGTAAATGCAGCAAATGTATCAGCGGCAATGGATTCAATTATTGCTGCCAATATCTTCACATCAACAGGCGGAGATCTCATTGCTAAAAAAGGTGCTCGTGTCGTTGAGCGCAATGTAACAGAAATTGAAATAGGTTTATAGAAAGGGAGGGAGCCATGGGACAGGGGGACAGGTTGAGACCACTGAAAAACATGTCCTAAATAACTGGAAACTAAGTCGCAAAATATAAAAACAAAAGAAAATCCCCCTGATTTTGGTATAATAGAGCTGTCGAAGAACTACTACCAAAAAGGGGGCTTTTC
>DUSF01000050.1 GCA_012842745.1 Bacillus sp. (in: firmicutes)
TGAAGTGACTGTCCTGTTGAACAATCACCCCCTTTAGCAAAATACCATTTCTTATTTCGGTACTTCATTATGTTTTTCTATATGCTGTTCCAATAACTTAATAATTTGTTTATTCTGCTTAACTTGCTGATTTGAATTTTTTCTAATACTATATAGCCATCCCACACATAAACCTAATAAAAATGGTGATGTGCTTGGTGTCTATTCCTTTGTTGTTAAGAGATAGTAGATTTCTGTATTTTAGTGGTGAAGGTGAGTCTATGCTCACTTTCACCACTATTTTAATTTCCAATGGGGAAGGTAATCTCCAATTCAGGAATATACTTTATTTTTGTATTTCCATCTTTATCAAGGTGCAAAACTCTATTATTTTCTTGATATAATAGTATATAAGGTTTAACAGTTATATACTCTGGAGTGGATTCAAAGGGTTGGAATCGATAATCTGATATCAAGAAATTACCCTCTTCTTTATTCCACCCATTACCGCTTAACATTTTCAACTTATTTCCTTTGTCATCTAATACATCCACTCCCATAGTTTGTAAAGGCACAGTTAGTTTTGAATTTAAAGGTAAATCAATACGTGTGGTTATACTAGTCGTAATTGGTGTAAATTCAAATTTCTCTAATGTAAAATTTAAATTCTCATATTTTCTGCTTATATTGGGCTGCATAACTAAATAATCATCTATGTTCTTTTTTACCGGAATATCAATTTTAAACGGGTCTTTTATTCCATCCACCGTAACCACTAGATTTAAATTGAATTTATTAGGTAATAGTTTTCCGCCTTGATTACGCAGATCAGAAAACTCTATAATCACGGAGTTTTGATCCTTTCCAGGATATTGATAGATACCAATTGAATTCGAATTATTTGGAGCAAAAGATTGAATTGGTCTTCCGTCGATTGACAAATTTACACTACTGATAAGTTCCCCCAAGGTTTTATTTGAAAATTCATCTTCTGAAGTTTCCCGTTCGAGACCAATTGATACACGAGTTCCATCAAACATTACCACGGGCACATTTAGTTTAAGATTATTATGGGTATCACCTACACTTAGTTTTGTTACTAGTCCTTTCTCATCAGCAGTCTTCAGGCCAAGGTCGCCAGCAAGCTGAAATATAGAAGCCATTCCCGGAATTTGCTTGATGGATACCGCTATGGCTGGGGAAATAAAGCTCCCCCCCATCATAAAAACAAAGGCTGCTACGGCAGTGGACATCATTATAATAATTTTGTTTAATCCGTTTTTTTTACGAGTCTTTATATTTCTAAACCTTTTTGTTGATTCAGTTTCAATTTGCGCCATAATGCGATTAGTAAAATTTACTTCCACTGAAGTCTCTCGAATTAACTCTTCTACCTGATTGATTTCGCTATCTACCGATTGCTCTATGTATTTACCCATATACAGTTCCCTCCCTTTTTTTTGATGAATTGGTGTAGCTTTTTACGAATCCGTTCATATTTTTTTCGTATAGTTGCTGCCTTTATATCCATAATTATGCTAATCTCTTCAAATGTGTATTCTTCAACAGCTCTCAGCAACAGAATATGTTTTTCTTCTGAATTAAGCTGATCCAACAGTTCATGAATTATTTCTGTATGGTTAGGCTCACGCATTTGGAACTCTTGATTCTTGTATTGTTTTAGAACATTATAAAAGCGACTTCTTCTCTTAATTAAATTAATACAATGGTTATAGGCTATTTTGTAAAGCCAGGCAGAGTAGGATGTGTTATTGGTAAATTTATCCATATTCTCAAATCCTTTAATAAAAATGTCTTGAACAGCATCCTCAGCATCTTCTTTATTACCTAGTAAATAATAACAATATAAGTAAATCTGCTTTTGAAATCGATTAATAATAATAGTGTATTTTTGCTTATCTCCTAGTTTTACCTGTTCTACAACGTACTCAATCTTTACTGTGGAGGTACCTTCTGAAATATTTACCTTGTTCACTTGTTCATCACCTCTCTTTGCCTATATAACAATTAAATATACTGTTTTGTGACAATCTCTGAAACTATTTTCTAGATAAGTAAGCGTCAGATAGCTTCTTTCCAACGTTGGTTGAATTAGGGCTTTACCGTTATACTCTAGCTAGCAAAGGATTATTGAGAGGTCGAGCTATGAATGAATTAATAAAACTACTTGATGAAAATTTGATTTGTACAGATATTACAATTCAACTAACACTGATTATTGCAGATGAATTGAGCCACTTATGCGGAGTTTTGAGCCATCCATTGCGGAGAAAAGAGCCACCATTTGCGAAACTAAGAGCCACAATAGTACAACCGCTTTTTAAAGAATAGAGTCAGAGAGCCACAGCGAAGCTGCTTGCCATTGACTGTAACGCACGATTCTTTACATTTGCTGGAAGGGGTCGGGGCCCCGCCAGCGAATGTTTAGAATCGATTTGTCCGTGTTAATATGTTTGAGCAGCTGTGCCTCTTAGGCATTATTTATGCCACACCTGCGATTGTTCCACCACACGGACAAAAGTTACAGTCAATGGTGGCGGACCACAGAATCTGCACTGTTATGGCAAAAAATTGGTGGCTTTCCTTTCCGCAAACAGTGGCTCAAAACTCCGCACTGCTGGCTCATTCTGTCCGCAATACTCAAACACTGGAAAGAACCGACAAATCACGCCCACCTTCAACGCTAGGGGGATTTTTAATTACTATAGGGGAACCGTCAGGAAAATGCGGATTTACAACGTTAAGAAAATTTTAAAATCTAAAAAAGTCGAATTCCTTAGAGTACAAGGAATTCGACTTTCTTTGTTGAGCTTGTTCAAGTAAAGCCCCCTTTAAGAAGCTTTACTTACATTTATCGAACTAATGTAAAAAGTAAGTACCCGATAATAAAGTAGCCTAAAAATCGTTCTTTTCCCTTAAATTTCTTTTCAATTAAAAGATATAAAATAAGAGCTATGAAAAACGAACTAATCAAATCTAAATACAATTTAACTCCCACATCCCATAACATTTCACCAAATAGATCCACTCACCTTGTTATACTAATCGAATAGTTGAAGAAGCGACAGCCATGTTCAGCTATCACCCCCGTTAATTCAATAAACCTTCTTTATTAAATAATTCTACTTTTTCTTCCTTTGTCTTATTATTATCTTTCCATTCAATAATCATATAGATATCGCTAATGTTTTCAAGAGAAACGGGTTCTCCATTTTCATTAAGTAAAGTCCCGCCTTCTGTTGCACCCATAGATGTTTCGGATATATCTGATTCACTTCCTGTAACAGACCTTCTCTGAATGACCGTATCTTTACTATCAATAACAGCATAAACCCCAATACTAAAGAAATCAGTACTAAATTCAGTTTTATTTTTCATAGTCACGTTTCCATTTCCTACATCAAATGTTTCAGGTTTAATCAAAATTTCATAAGAATCTACTTTCCAACTTTCACTCTCTCCCGATAATGATAAATAGTAATTATTTCCTACCGTTTTCTCACCGCCATCACAGCCTGAAAGTAAAAGTATCACTAACAACACACCAAACGAAAATAATTTCTTTCCTTTTTTCAGCAACAACAAAACACTATCACCTCTTGATATTATTATATCATTTTAAAATTTTCCTTCTTATACTAAACTGCTTCTTTAATGGAACAAAGGGGCTTTCTCCTTATTTAAGATACCCCCCCTTTTTTTATGTGAAATATCCACTAATAAAATCTACTCATCGTTTGTTCTTATTCCACTTGTATGGAATTTTCGACCATTCATAAAACAGACTAAACAAGAACATTATAAAACAAACAATTATACTATCTATCCACTTAATCTCACCTTTTATAATAAATTGCCAAACTATTGATACTATAAAATATATTAAAGGGAATCTGATGCTTTTCTTAAACATAATGTCACCTCCTTCATTACTTTTCCAGTAATTAATAATCATTATTTAAGAATGATATTTAAAATGGGTGGTAAAAGAACTAAAATTATAAAACACAAAGTTAGAGATTTTGAGATTTTAGGTGGGAGTTTTTCCCTACCTTTACCGTTATACCAGCCAGAGAACTGCCATTTATTCCTGTAAAGAACAAAAAGAATTCCATATATCCCAAGAATAGCAGCCCATCCATATCGTTCCATACTTATGCTTGAAAAAGCGACAGCTTTGTCCTGCTATCGCCCCCGTTACTTTAAGTGTAATGTTTCACAATCTCACAGAGGCAACCCCTATTTTAAGGAACTTCCTCAATTCTGCTTGATTACCAAACAACCCTTGGTTTTCTACACATCTTTGAATAATCTTCATTCTCGGCTAATTTTCTTACTTTTACATCCTTTATATCCCAATCTGTGGGGGATTTGTTTTCCACTTTTAAAGTAAACAAATGATACGGAGGCATTATTGCTCTTTCATAGGTTATAAATTGATAAGTTATTTCATATCTATATGCTTGGTCAGGTTTTGTCTTAACCTCTACAAATTTGCAAAAATCTGATAGGTATATTTCTCCAAAGTAATCTTCAATTGCTTTTGATTCCAACGGTGATAAAAATGAATAAATAATATCTTCAAGTATCATCTCGTAGCATTTATCATTAGTCTCAGCTTGAACAGGAGTAATAGCAATAAAGGTAATGAGACAGCTAATCATAATGTCCGCTGCCATTTTCAATGGCAGTGTTTTTTGTTGTTTTAGGAAAATTTTATGTCGGTACTTTTGGAGGGAATTATGCGACAATGTATAAATGTAAATCATTCCCTTGCGGGAGGAGGACAAAAA